>SLKL01000080.1 GCA_007134625.1 Saprospiraceae bacterium | reverse complement strand
TCTTCATAATTTTCAGTAATAGCAATTACAAATGCCCTTGTATCATCAGACCCAAATTTTACTGTTCTCATGCCCACAACCGTAGATAAACTAGCTATTCCGGTTTCCGGCATCCGTGCATTCACTGCCTGAAAGTCTCTGTAATCCAGATTAGGTCGTCTTCCGTATCTCCAGAAGTTCATCCCCGGGTCTTCAGCCCATGGGAATTTATTGACATAGAGTACATCCTCTCCCAGACGCTCAAAACTGGATTTGATATTTCTCTCAAGAGATTCCACTGCTGAAAGGACGGAAATAATGCAAAAAATACCAATGGTTATACCCAAAAGAGAAAGGAAGGTACGGAGTTTGTTTCCCCGCATTTGACCTAAAGCCTGGGCAATACTATCATTCAAGATTCTAAAAAACAACCTCATTGAAAGACTATTGGACTGAGAAAAATATCATTCATTATCAAAAGTAAAAAGCTTTCAGGATAGTTCACCAATCTTTAGACAAACTGAGGTTTTATTTCTGCGAAAAAACTATTTGGCTATTGGTTTCTGGCTGGGTTCGACTCCGCTCACCCAGCGATTTTTATATCTAACTCAAATTAAGGTTGGTGAGCGAAGTCGAACCAACCGTAACTGCAGCGCTCCCAGCGATTACGTATCAAGTAGATATAAACCAATCAAATCATCTAATTCCCAAAACCTTATGGGTCTGCACACTTAGTTTCCAGAAGGGGTTTTGCATGCAGTAGTCGAGGCAAATTTTGGTGTTTTCTTCTAATAATGGGCCGTCCATGGGCTGTAGGAGGAAGTTTTTGAAATCCCAATCTTCAAATTGTTTGGGGGAGTATCCGACTTGGGGGTGGACCAGTTTTAGTTCATCGCCTGATTTTTGGACTATTTCTGAGCCTTGTTTGGGGCTGACACAAATCCAGTCAATGGATCTCGGTACGGGTATGGTGCCATTGGTTTCTATGGCTATTTCAAAGCCATGATTGTGGAGCTGTTCGATGAATTTTTCATCCATTTGCAGCATGGGTTCTCCGCCTGTACACACTACAAATTTACTCTCCTGACAGCCATTTTCCGGCCAAAGAGCAGCTACCTGAGCGGCTAAATCTGCAGCGGTATATTTGCCGCCGTAGGTTCCGTCTGTACCCCAAAAATCAGTATCACAGAATTTACAAATTGCTGTTTCCCGGTCTTTTTCCAGTCCGCTCCACAAGTTGCAACCTGAAAAACGGAGGAATACAGCCGGTCTGCCTGCATGGAATCCTTCACCCTGAAGGGTGTAGAAGATTTCTTTTATGGCGTAGGTTTTTTCTTTGGTTTTTGTTGACATGGGTAGAAAACGATTATTGCCGGATTTTGGTTTATGGGATAATTGGCATTATTTTTTCAGCTATAAATACAAAGATAAGGACATACTTCCTCCAATGGATAATTTTGAGAAAAAGGAATGGATAAAAAAATGGGCTTTAGAACTTGGTTTTGCGTCTATGCATGTGGCTAAGGCTCAACGGCTCGACAAGGAGGCAGAGCGTCTGAAAGATTGGCTGGGCATGGGATACCACGGAAGTATGAAGTATATGGAGAATCACTTTGAAAAGCGAGTTGATCCAACCCAATTGGTGCCCGGTGCAAAGTCAGTTATCATTTTTACTTTTAATTATTACACAGAAAAAAAACAGCTCGATCCTGAAGCACCAAAAATAGCCATGTATGCTTTGGGCAAAGATTACCATCATATTATCAGAAAAAAACTCAATCAGTTAAAAGCTAAGATAGATGATGAATGGGGGGAGACAATAGGCAGGGGTTTTGTAGATTCCGCACCGGTACTGGAGAGGGATTGGGCAGAAAAAGCCGGGGCAGGCTGGAAGGGGAAAAACACGCTCCTCATACATCCGAAAAGAGGAAGCTACTTTTTTCTTGCCAGCTTAATCACCGAATTAGAACTACCGGAAGACCAACCCATTAAGGACTATTGCGGGACCTGCAGAAAGTGCATAGATATCTGCCCTACCGACTCTATACTTGAGGAGGGTTATACTATGGATGCTTCCAAATGTATATCTTATCTGACTATTGAGAAAAGAGATGAGCTTCCGGTAGAGTTTAAAGGAAAAATGGAGAACTGGATGTTTGGCTGCGATCTCTGTCAGCAGGTATGTCCGTGGAATCGCTTTTCTCAGGAACACAGCGAATCAGAACTGCAAGCCAATGAAAATATTTTGGAAAAAAGCAAAGAGGAATGGCTTAACTTAGAGCAAGAGGAGTTCTCGGATTTATTTCGTGGGTCAGCAGTAAAACGCACTAAATACAAAGGATTAAAACGCAATATTGAATTTCTGACGGAAAATCATGACTAACCTTAGGCAGAAAAAAGCTAATTTTGAGTTTTAAAGACCTAAAATCGGATATTAGAGTTCAATTTTAATCGAACAGAGTAAATTACAAAATCAAAGACAATGAAGAAAATAGCTCTTATTTTATTACCACTTTCAATAATGCTTATCGTGGCAGCATGTGGTAACGGTGGAGAAACAGATATGGAAAGCTCAGAAAAAGAAACCTTCAGCCTAACAGAGGAGCAGGAGAAATACTACCTGGAAACCGGAAATAAAATCACTTCAGCAGTTTTTTCTGTATTAAGTGGCGAGCTAATGGGAGCTATGCAGGCAGATGGAGTTCAGGGAGCTATGGCTTATTGCAACCTTCAGGCATATCCACTTACCGACTCTCTTTCTAATGAATTTGATGCACACATCATCCGACTAGCTGAGCGATACAGAAATCCGGACAACCGCCTGCAAACAGACATGGACAGAAAGGTATTTGAAGAGTACGACAATATGGATGCTGAGCGTTTACCAACTGCGGAGAGAGTGAAGTTGGCCGATGATAAGAGCGTGATTTTCTACAAACCTATACCCCTGCAGCCACAATGTATGGCATGTCATGGACCTAAGTCCGCAATAGGGGAAGAAAATTTAGCATATATCCGTGAATTATATCCCGATGATAAGGCGATCAACTTTGCACCCGGTGACTTGAGGGGGATGTGGAGAGTGGAAATGAAATTAAGAACTGATCTGTAATAAAACAATATGGACTTTGCCAACAGGATAAAGGGAAGCTATGTATTTTTGTTTACGGCTATTGTGGCTGTAGCGCTTGCATTTTATTTCTTTGCAGATGTAGTGACCTATGTATTGGTTTCCTTTATTCTGTCTCTTATTGGTCAACCCATAATGTACCTGTTTCTGGATAAATTAAAATTGCGGCGTTTCAGATACGGTCCGCAAGTAAGTGCAGTCCTGACATTAATCATATTTTTACTGGTGCTTTTGCTGATT
>SLKL01000072.1 GCA_007134625.1 Saprospiraceae bacterium | reverse complement strand
ATATTTTCATTAGCATGCCAACTGAGCCCCAATGCCGGCTCTATATACCAACCTTTACCAGAATCACTAATTGGACCCGCTGGTTGTTCAAAAATAGCTCGCATAGCTCGACCGCCTTTTACTCTGTAGTATGGAGCAAAAGAGTGATTGGTAAAAAACCCTCTTACCTCAAGAGATAACGGATAAGAAATCATTTGACCATCTGCGTCAAAAACAGACCTTCCTATAGAAGCTCCAAGCCCGAAATATTGGGAGAATTGATATCCAAGGCCCACCTCTGCATACCAGGGCTGTCGTTTTTCGGAATTTCTAAACCCTCCAAAGTCAATATCCTGACTACCTAAACCGAAAATCCCATAATTGGCAAAAAAATAAGTTTTTCGCTCCCGATTTACAAATTGGGTATTCGTCTTCACGGGTCTTAGTGGAATACCTATCTGATATTTTTCAACCATTTCCATTGGTACCGAAATTTGCATTTCGGTTTGGTGAGAAATAATGATCAACTCTTCATCATTCATATCAATTATAGTACCACTGATTATTGATCCGGAGTGAAGGAATACCCGATCCCCGATATTTTGGTCCTGAGCATAGCTGATTTGAGTAAAAAAAAGCAAAGACAGGCAACATAGTTTCCAGTAAGTTATTCTCATCATTATCATTTTATTGAATACTCAAAAAACTAATCAGCTCCGGTTGTCTGGGGTTAGATGTATCAAATTGCCACAATCCCTTATCACCTGTGACTATTATGTGATTGGCGGAAATGGCGATTACATCATAAGCATTTCCGGTATTGGTTTTGCTCAAGCGGTTTTTATCTATAGACAAATCGTCACTAATATCAAATATTTTTAAGCCATCTCTTCCATCACAGAGAAACAGCACATCATCGGCTATTGACAAACCATGGGGGTTGGTCATGGGGTAGCTTTTAATTAATGTGGGGTTTGAAATGTTGGAGATATCAATCACATCCAATTGATTATCAGCACCCTGACAAAGTGTGCCATCTCTTAGCGTAACATAAGCCCGATCTTCTTTTACAAATACCGGATCGCAGGCATTGGCGTGAAGAAAAGCAGTTAGATAAGTAGGATGGGAAGGGTTGCTGTTGTCGTATATAAACATACCCTGATTAGCGCCTACGAAGAGATAGTCCTTATAAGGAAAAATGGTCTCAATACCCGCAGTATTCAGGATTTCATTAAGCAGAACAGGTTGAGCCGGTGAACTTAAGCCAAATACTTTCAAATGACGGGTATCCAAGGCGTATAAATGACCGGACGAGTACCCGAATCTTGCCATAGATCCTGCAATTCCCTGTCCCTGATTACCGGAGGAGGAGGATTCTCCGGAAGGAAATGAAGAATCAAATCCTCCAAGAAAAGCACCTTGGCCCTGATTGTTACAATCTACTTCTATCCATTCCGGCTCAAAATCGTATTTAGCAATTAGTCCTTCATCAGTCCATCCATGTAGTGAAAACACATCATTTTCTCTGTTCACCAATTTGGGATTACTCCAGTTGGAAACATCAATAGTAAGCAGGTCAACATAGCTATCTGCATACAGATAATTGCCGCGCAGGTACATATCCACATTGCCTGGTATGGAGATAAAGTTAAAAAATTGTGGGTTGTGTGGGTCGCTGTTATCAATCACATGAATACCTTCGTACAATTCATTAATGAGGATGAGATTGTGGGAAAAGAAAATTTTACCCGGGTTTTCAAGAGTACGGTCTGCAATTACTTTGAGGTCCACCCGGAAATCCTCTTCCTGCACGATAACCGGACTTGAATTCATGACTTCAATATAAGTCCTACACTCTTCTTTTAGGCAGGAATTGAATAGAAGGAGGATGAGTGACCCAGTCAGAATCAGGGATAATTGGTTTTTCATATCTTGTTTTTTTTCTGAAAAAAGAAATATCAGGGACAAGACGTAATGTGCTTGAAATATGGTTGGAAAAAAGGGGATTATTTTTGTGAGTGTTAATGACCCTACAAAGAATTTTTGTAACTATTTACGACCTTAGATATCACATAAATTTTGTCATAATTTTTGCTTTTTAAATGCAAAAATCCCGCCAAAATTTGTGAGATTTTAATAAATAGTTACTAATTTTTTATCTTATGGTTTCTACCATTCGCAATAGCTAAGATCAGAAATAGATAGAATTGGTTTTGTGTATGGAGACCTACAAGGTGCGTATAGGTCTTTAGCTGCGGTGATTTTTTAAAACCGCAAAGAACTCAGAGAGTACTAAGATTTACGCAGAGATATACTTTTTAAAGTACCCTGCCAAGCTCTATGTAAGACAATTATACGATAAACCTTGCAAATTGAAACTCAGACTTTCAATTTGCAAGGTTTTTACCACAAAAAGTGAATTATCTCGAGTTAGTTACTTCTGATACTGAAAACATTTGCTGAGCCCGTTTCCAGTCTTTTTGATCGTCTATCTCAGCCCACTTTACTCCTTTGAAATTTATGGCTTTAAAATCTATCAAGCCCCGATCTATAGCTCTTGCAAAAGCCAGCTCATAATAAACGTCAAGACGCCCATCATCTAACAATTCTTTGAGTGCAGGAACAATTGCCTCCTGAAAATCCGGTAAATAGAAACTGTAAATATTGACAGTCTTATACAATCCCGATAAATCAGTAGGGCGGTCAGGGGAAGATTTCAAGTACATCTTTTTTACAACTGCCGATTCATCGAGGACAACTACTGTACCATCCATAAATTCAGCGTACTTATCCACTGCCATGGTATTGGAGGCATGAAACGAACTCAACGCATTGGGCTCGAATATCAAATCTGCTTCGAGAAGTAAAAATGAGGTTTTTATTTTATCTGCTGCCATGTACAAA
This sequence comes from Saprospiraceae bacterium, assembly GCA_007134625.1. Classification (GTDB taxonomy): domain Bacteria; phylum Bacteroidota; class Bacteroidia; order Chitinophagales; family Saprospiraceae; genus PWJY01. The sequence continues at coordinate 467 of SLKL01000072.1, read as the reverse complement.
GACAACACGTTATTGGTAGTTTTCCAATCAGAATTGATCACGTAAGTGATTTGCATTTTACCGAAGGCGTCACCAATTAAATCCATTATCTTATCTGCCTGATACCCTACTACCAGAATGACTTCACGAATGCCAATGTTATCCAGCTCAGTAAGCATGCGATCTAAAAGTCTTTGACCACCCACTTCGATAAGGCATTTGGGGATATAATCAGTCATTTCCTCCAGCCGTGTTCCCCTTCCTGCTGCTAGTATTACAGCCGTTTGTAGAGTTTTCCCTGATTTATTTTTGGCATCTAAATTCATGTATTTTCCTCTCTTAGTTGATTCAAAAAATCGGATAAAAAGGCCACTGCCCCACCCTTAGTTCTGTAGAAACAGTTGTCTAGCAGTTCCCTGTATTTAGTTTGATCTCTTTCAGCGCTCTCAAGATTTTTGCTGATCAGGCTGCCTAAGTCCTCCCCTTTT
>SLKL01000310.1 GCA_007134625.1 Saprospiraceae bacterium | reverse complement strand
CTTCTTTATTGCTTTAAAGAGTTCATATGCAGCACATAATTAAGATACTCGCATTCTTAACAGTTGTCACATTGAGCACCTCCTGCTCGAAAGTACAGCATCTTGCGACTTATGAGTCTTCAAATCAACTTATATCAGAGCATTCTCATGCAGGAAAGGACTCTGCTATGCTTGCTTTTGTAGAGCCTTTTAGGTTGGAGATGGAATCTCAGATGAATGAGGTAATTGGCTACACTGCCAATGAATTAGTGCGCAAGCAACCCGATGGTCCATTGAATAGGGTAGTGGCAGACATAATTCACGACTATGCTGAATCAGCTTTGGAAAGAGATATTGATTTTGCAGTTCAGAATTATTTCGGTCTCCGAGTAAACAGTTTACCTGATGGACCGCTAACATTAGGCCATTTGTATGAACTAATGCCTTTTGAAAATTATCTTGTCGTGCTTGAAGTTCCCGGTCATGTCGTACAGGAATTATGCAATTTGATCGCCTCGAATGATGGGTGGCCGATAAGTTATGGATTGTCCTTTAGGATAAAGGATGGAAATGCACATGCCATAATGGTTAGTGGAAAAGAAATCGACCCCAATAAAACTTACAGAATAGCTACCAACGATTATCTGGCAAATGGAGGAGATAATGCTTTGTTTTTCAGGGATTACCCCCAAATAAGCACCGGTCTGCTAATCAGGGATGTGATGATTGATCACATTAGAACCCTTAGCTTGAAAGATGAATTGTTAATGGATTTGGGCAGGGGCAACAGAATCCATATGGATGCACCCTGATACTTAAAAATAAAGACTAAATGAAACGAAGATCTTTTTTAAAAACAACTGGTATTGCAACAGCATACGGATTATTTGGAGCTGCTGATTGGGGTAGTTTTTTATCAAAACCGGAATTGACTCAACTTACCTTGTTGCATACCAATGATCTTCATAGTCGCATTCATCCTTTTCCTGAGGATGCCGGAGAAAGAGCAGGTTTGGGTGGTTTTACCAGATTGTCTGCAGTAGTGGATAATATCAGGTCAACTGTGGACCATTCTCTTTTACTCGATTGCGGAGATGTATTACAGGGCACGCCTTACTTTAATCTCTTTGAGGGGAAGCTTGAATTCCAGTTGATGTCGAAAATGGGGTATGATGCCGGGACTATCGGGAATCATGAATTTGATGCGGGAATTGAACGACTTGCTAAAAATTTTGAATACCTGAATTTTCCTATGATCAGTTCGAATTATGACTTTTCGAATACCCCTCTCAGCGGGAAAGTACTTCCCTATCACACCCTAAATAAAGGCGGAATAAAGGTGGGTATTTTTGGCCTGGGGATTGAATTGTTTGGATTGGTCCCGGAGCAGCTTTTTGGAAATACAGTTTACAAAGATCCCATTCCTGTTTCGCAGGAAGTCTCTACTTTTTTGAAAAAAGAAGCCAATTGTGATTTGGTGATTTGTCTGTCCCATCTGGGTTATGAATACGAAGGCGATAAAGTATCAGATCATGTGATTGCTTCGGAAAGTGAAAATATAGATGTGATTTTAGGGGGGCACACACATACCTTTCTCGAAGGTGCTCAAACGGTCGCAAACAAAAAAGGAGAAGCTGTCTTAGTCAATCAAGCAGGCAGGTCAGGTAAGATGCTCGGGCGAATTGATCTTGTATTTGAAAAGAACAGAAAAGGCAGGTGTATTTCTTGCGTAAATATTCCGATTGGTTCTTAATTCTTTTTTCTTGTTAATAAGAGGATTAAATATCACAATAAAAGATATGGGTCTTTTTTGTTAAAATTAGTCTTTCCATTTTTCAAAAAAGCCTTAACTTCGATCCCCTTTTTCACCTTAATAAACTTTTGCTTTAATTTCCGCAGATGATAATGGAAGGCAATATAAATACAGTTTGGAATGCATGTCTTGATCACATTCGCGATGATGTGAATGAAAGAAGTTTCAGGACATGGTTCAAGCCTATCGTTCCCCTAGAACTTAAGGAGAATGTCATGGTCGTACAGTTGCCATCTGTCTTTTTTTACGAGTATCTGGAAAAGCATTATGTAAAGGTATTGAAGAATACTTTAAGAAAAGAACTTGGACCTAATGCAAGATTAGAATATAGAATTCTTACTGCCGGGAAAAAAGAAAGTCCTCAATCAGGAGCATCATCCAAAGGTCAGAGTGAGGCGATCAAAAACCCCTTTGTCATTCCCGGAATCCGCAAAATTAAAGTGGAATCCAATTTAATGGGTAAGTATAACTTTGAGGATTTTATCGAAGGGGATTGCAATAAACTGGCGAGGTCTGCCGGATTAGCAATAGCTGCAAAACCCGGAGAAACTGCTTTCAATCCATTGGTAGTTTACGGAAAATCAGGACTGGGTAAGACCCATCTTGTTCACGCCATCGGAAACCTTGCTAAAAGTAATTTTTCAAACAAGAGAATCCTTTATGTTAGTACTGAGAAGTTCACGAATCAGGTAATTCAGTCCATAAAATCCAACAATACCAACGAGTTAGTAGCTTTTTATCAGGAGTTGGATATGTTTATTCTCGATGACATTCATTTTTTGGCCCGTCGTGAAAAAACGCAGGAAATACTTTTTCATATCTTTAATCAAATCCATCAAAACGGCAAGCAAATCATCCTGACTTCAGATAGACCTCCTAAAGATTTAGAGGGAATGGAAGACAGATTGATTTCAAGATTTAAGTGGGGTTTGTCAGCTGATTTAACGGCACCGGATTTTGAAACCAGGATTGCCATTGCTCAATGGAAGCTTGAAAAAGAAAAAGTAGAAATACCTTTTGATGTATTGGAATATATCTGTTATAACATCAGGGATAACATCAGAGAACTTGAAGGATTACTTACCTCCCTCTGTTTTCAGGCTGCAGTGACGAATTCTCCCATTGACCTTAAACTTGCAGAAAGGGTACTGCATCAATTTGTCGAAAAAGAAGACAGAGAGATAAGTGTTGAAAATATAAAAAAGTTAGTCTGTGAATCCCTTGGGATGGATGTGGAAAGCATACAGGGTAAGTCCAGAAAGAGAGATTTAGTATCTGCAAGACAAATTGGAATGTATCTTGCAAAGTCCTTTACATCAGCTTCTTATAAAGAAATTGGAAAATCTTTTGGAGGAAGAGACCACAGTACAGTTATCCATGCGTGTAAGTCCATTCAGGATCAAATTGAAACCAACAGCATGTTTAATGACAAGGTAAAGAGGTTGGAAAAAGACATCCAATTAAGTTTTATGAAATAAGTTTGAAAATAATTTTTTTTAAAGAAAGTTAGTGTTGTATATTTGCACTCGCTTTAGAAAAGCTAAGGCGTTTTACACCCAAAAAATACTCGGTGAGGTGGGTGAGTGG
>SLKL01000294.1 GCA_007134625.1 Saprospiraceae bacterium | reverse complement strand
CGTTCAAAATGCTCCTGACTTTCGGGCTCTATCTCAGCGATTAATTCATTTAAAAGGCGTTCAACTCTATGTGGCTGAAAGGTAGTATTGATATGGTCTGCGAGCCTGTTGACAAAGAGATTTTTAAATTCCGTGTTCTCCATCAATTTTCTGAGAATAAAATTAGTCTCCCACACCAGTCCATTACCTTGTGGGTCGAGAAATTGCTCAAGCATATCAAATTCCGGGGGTCGGGGTGCATCAAAATCCCAGATGATAAACCTCCATCTCCCATCCTCATGCGGAGCTGCTCCGGTTTCCCTCACTCTCCAATACCTGTAGTGTTTCCATCCACCCCAATCCGAATTATTCAGATAAATAAACATGAGATTGTAGTCGATATAGCCGAGGATATCCTTGAAGTTTTTTACCTCTTCATAGATTTCATCCTTTCTTACGTCATTCTCCAATAAAAAGTTAAAATAATCTCTGAACAGAAGTATGTCGTCAGGTTCCCCCTCCTGTACCATAGATGGAACGCCTTGTCCCCATGGCTCTCGCAACATAATTATATTGTCCGGGTCAATACCATATCTTGAGGCGATAAAGAACCTGTCGATGCGTTCTCTGATGTTTACTAACCCCCAATATTCTCCATTAATAAAATTAATTGCAGGTTGAGCGGTTTGAATATCAAGTTGAGCCGGAGCCATAATTCTGTGCTTCAAGGCATCATGAACAAAATTATTATCATTTCCTCCCGCCCTTAATAGTAATCGCTTGTAATCGTTAACAGCTTCTCCGGTTACCGTTTGATTGTCTTTAAGGAAAGGATAATTCAATTCCCCGGGACGCTCATAACTGCTTCTTGCGTATAGCCTGAGGCTCTTTATTCTTCGTGCACGACTCCATCCACCGTGTATTCTGAACCCTACTTGTTGGCTGAGTATTGGAAATTCCTCTTCGGAGCTGAAATACTGAAAATGCAGAGGGAACTCATCGGTCCTCCTCCAATTGGCGGGATAGCCCCCTCCTCCCAGACCAATATCTGAATTAATTGACCGCCAGTTTTCAAAGTCTATACCTGCTGTATAGATTCCCTCGTAAAAGTCAAAAAGATGGTTTTCATCAACAGCCAGAGAAATAACGGGTAGGTTAAATCTACTTCTTCCCTCAGGGTTGACAAAAAAGGTTTTAGTTACTACATCGCTTGGCAAAAAGCCATCTCTTACTGCAACTGCCCGTACTACTGTTCCTTTGAAAATGGGAAAATCCGGCAGATAATGCGGATTGCGGAACCAGGTAGATGACTTTTGGCTGGTTTTGTTATCATCATTAGTTCTGTCAGAAATAAATAATGGTTGCTCATACTTTAGGGTAAATAAGGTGTCAAAAAGAAATTCTCCCGGATCAGAATTGGGATGTTGTTGGTAGTTGTTCTTGTAGGGATATACTTTGCCGGCAAGTCTGTCTTCTTTAGGAACTGAACCATCCAGTGTATAGTAAATTTCTGAATCGGGATGAAGTGCCTCAATTTCCAGGTCAAAATCTGATGTATAAAATCCGGATGTTCTGGAAAAGACCGGAGCAGGCGTTATCCCTTCAAATGAAACTTCTGAGTTAGGTCGATTGGGTGTCGGCTGATCAAACCAAACCAATTGATCTGATTGATTTCGCTTTCTGCCATAAGAAATATCAGTGGGTATAACAACCGGGGCAAAGCGATCCAGTAACTCTCCATCAGGATTACTTATGAGAATTTCCTCGCCGGCTGATGAGATCGAAAAGTTAGTGTGGAAAGCAGGCACACTCCAATCCAGCCTCATATCAAAAGCTACGTCAGAACTATGTCGATTATTTTGATGCACGCTAACAGCTACCGTATTTACTCCTTCTCTAATCAGGTCCGATGTTGCATAAAAATCTGCAACTTCATAGATACCTACAACATCCGTTGCTCTAGTACTATGACCAATTTCTCCCTCCGGCATATGAAAGCGATCTATTTCTTCACCATTCAGATAAACCACTGCGCCATCATCTACTTTAAAGCGAAACCTCAGGAAGGTATTTTCAGAAAGGTTTTTAATAGTAAAGTTCTTTCTAAAATAGTAGCTGATATGTTTATTTGAAGGGTCTCCACCATAGTCCAATACTGTTCCATAGCCCAGATAATCTCTTCCATAACCAAAAAGTCCGGTGCCAAGGTCCCAGTTATTGTCGTCAAAGTCAATATTTTTCCAATCGGATGGGGGTGATGATGCCCGATCGTAATACCGCCATTCTGATTCGTAGGGAAAAATTTCCTGCCAATCCGGATTGACTCCTGATTTGTCTTTACCGGAAGCCCAGACGAATATATATCCCTGTGGTTCAATAACACCTGATGGAAAAACCCATTTAAAAGGGTTGTTGTCATTATCAGACAATCCAAAGCCGGTCAAATCAATGGGCTCATCACCGGTGTTTTTTAATTCTATCCAATCCTCAAAATCGCCATCCTCGTCCTCAACAGTAGTTCTGTTTGATGCCATAATTTCGTTAATAAGGATGGACTGTGCTGTTACAGAAGAGAAATTAAAAATAATGATAAAAAGGGAAAAGAGTAGAAGTCTGATCATTGGGCAACTGTTAGGCTATTAAATTTTCAATAAAGATAACTGTTTATGCAATAAAGAAAACTTCCATCAACTGGATTTTAACAATTGGTTGTTTTTCTGGTTGAGAAGTTGAAGTTGAGAAGTTAAGAAGTTGAGAAGTGGACACTTTGGATGCTCAGGGTAACGCCCTTCGACGCCGCTTGGTTCGGCTTAGTTAGACTTAGTTCGACTTAGTTCGACTTCGCTCACCACAAGTCGCTCACCACGAGTCGCTAACTACAAGTCGCTCACTACATAGCCGCTTGGTTTGACTTCGCCACCACAGCGCACTACAGTGCACCACAGCGCATCAAATCTCATTCAAAAGTCGCTTCAGGCAAGTAGTTAAAAATGAATATGTGGTTCTTGCAAGATTAAAAATCCTCAACCAACCTAAATGCCTTAATGGTTTTTTCCCTTTTAAAACATTAAAGAATTAAGAAACATGAAGAAGAAGCCTACTTTTCACCTTTACACCTTTCCACTTTTCAACTAATCAAGCCAGAAGCAAGTAGCCAGAAGCAAGTAGCTATATTATCAACGATAGGACACTTTTAGGTAGATACCATCTCTGTTTTGGGACAAACAAATATTGAATTTACAGGTAAAGGATGGATATTCATTTGATTTTATACTCTTTCAATAATACAAATGTATTTTTATTTTAATGTAAATACTTAATTAAGCTACTGAATATCAGTATTTTGTAAGTATATGGTGTGAAGTTTTTCATTGGATTTTAAATTTTGGTATGATTCTTGTTGAAGTCTTATGTAAT
>SLKL01000082.1 GCA_007134625.1 Saprospiraceae bacterium | reverse complement strand
GTAACTACTGAGAGTTCGGGTTTTCCACCTGTTTCAAAGCCCATTTCCCTGATTCTTTCTTCAAAGTAAACAGCCAATAAGTGTTTCTCTTCCAATGCAGCACGAAAAGGCTGCAGACCGAAGAGATGCAGAGGCAACCACATCCTCAAGCCTCGGAAATGTTTAGTTAATTCCGGGGACAGGTCAGCAGGTGAGAGAATATCCTCCGCTGAGTAGGCGTCGCGCATATAATTAGCGAGATAGTAATGACTTTTTAGCACCGGACGAATGTCTCTGATGAGCACAGCGCCCGTACCATATGGAAGAAAAAGCCCTTTATGCGGATCAATGGTGATGGAATCCGCTCTTTCTATGCCTTCAAGAAGTGTTTTCAAAGACTCGACAAGGATAAAAAATCCGCCATAGGCAGCATCTACGTGATGCCACAGATGGTATTTTTTAGCTATATCGGCAATGGCGTTTAAGGGGTCAACTACACCCGTATCTGTTGTTCCTGCAGAACTGACTACTAAAAATGGATTCAACCCTTTGACACGGTCTTCTTTTATTTTTTCTGCTAAAATATCAACCGGCATTTTATGTTCACCGTCTGTGGGAATTTCTCTATGTATAGCTGTCCCCAGTCCTGCGATACGGATGGCCTTATGCAGGCAATGGTGTGCCTGAGTAGTGGAGTAAATAACTGCTTTTTCAACAGCAGCTCCGTGGATTTGATGGGCATCCCTTGCAGCAGCTATGGCAGTCAGTGTAGCAATAGACCCTCCTGAGCTAAGATTACCCGTGGCTTCTTCAGGAAATCCCATGATTTCTTTGAGCCAATCAATCATTACTTTTTCCATTCTCGCTGCCCCCGGACCACCAAAGTAAATACCCGCATATTTGTTTGTCAGGGCTGCAAGATAGTCTGCCAATGCGGACGGATAAAGGCCTCCCCCGGGAATGTACCCAAGGTGTCCTCCACCGGCAGTATGGATACCCGGTTTTTCCACAGCTTTGGAAAAAACATTCAGGAGCTCAGGCAATTCTTTCCCTTCTTCAGTAATTCTCAATTTTTCAAGCAAACCGGAATTATCCTTATTGTCATAAGATAAATCCGTATCCATTCTGCTCAGAAAATCCGCACCGTAGTCCAACACCTTTTGATTGTAGGCTTGTCGCTGCTCCTTTCCTGGTTCGAGCTGCAGGGCAGTTTTTTCCAGTTGCTTTATCTTGGTTTTGAGGTGGTTCATATTTTATGCTTTTAGCGACCAAAAATAGTGTTGTTAGTCAAGATTTTATCTTAGGGAGGTTAGTTTATTTTCTTTCCTTTCCTTAAGAATGGCTAGGTATTCCCCTGCGTGATTGGGGGTATTTTATCTTTTTTGATTCCCAAAACGATAAATTCCTACTAAAATCCAAAAAAGCATTATTACCGAAGAAAAAATAAGAATATTATAGGGTCCAAACTGATAAATTAAAGGAACGCTGGCAGCAGTCATTAGTCCACCTCCAACGAAAGGTTCAAAAAGTAACTGTTTATATCCAAAAGCTTCCATTGCTTTTGCATCACCCTGGGTGTCAACAATTCTAATCATCATCAAGCCAGCTGCGGTCATACCCATAGATTGTCCAAAATCACCAATTCCTCTCTCTACCCAGTATCTGGGAATCATTTTTGGTGCAATAAATAAAAAAGCGATTATGTTCCATATGATTCCTGCTGCAGCTAAAATCAGAAAAACCTCAATATTATTACCGATAACTTTAAGTGATAGACCTCCAATTGCAGATACAATTAAAAAATCAAGGGATAATCCCTGGATTCTATTGATCGTATTGCGATCAATAATCTTATAAGTATCTAATCGATCAAGAAAAATTTGAACAAGTATACCTCCTAACATCGCAAGCGGAAATAATGGTAAATATGCAAAAATCATAAAACCGTCATCAGCCCCCCAACTTATACTCTCTATAAAGATAAGAAATTCTAAAACTCCCCAACCCAGTAAAATAGCTACTCCGATAACACTTAAGTGAAGTGCGAGTGGTTCAATTGATTGTGGGCTTGTGGTGAGCCATCCTGACTCTTCTCTTTGTTCAATATCAATAATTCCTCTAAGCTGATTTTCGTCAAATTCTTCAGGTTTTTTTAAAAACTTTGTTTTTTGATTATTAATAGCCCAGTTGATTAGAAATACTCCAAATACTATTCCACTGATTACCCCTACAGTAGCCAAGCCTAAAGCAAGGTCTAAACCCTCTTCAAAATCAAGTTCTGCAAAAGTGCCTGCTAAACCAGCACTTGTGCCGTGCCCGCCCTCAAATGCAATTTCAATTAAAGCCCCTACCATAGGATTTGCATTAAAAAATGGTGCAAGGATGAAAATTGCCAATAAAAGACCAATTACATATTGCCCCCAGGCAACTGTCTGTCCAAAAGAGACCTGAGGACCCGCTATTTCCCATATTTCTTTAAACTTAGGTATCTTTTTCCCTAAAAAAAGTGCAGCAAAGATTACATTTATAAGTAAAATGGGAAGTTCTTTAAATACATTTATTATTTCTTGTGTGAATAACCCATAATCAAAATTTGAAACCATTCCCAGAATTTCTGGTCCTAGAATTAAAATGACAGTTCCACCAATAACAGAACTAGGTAAAAAAAATTTCGAGAAAACAGGAATGTAAATCCTGATTATTTTCCCAATAATCAAGGCTACTCCTAAGATAAGAATACTAAGACCTATTATTTCGGCACTCATAATAAAAATTTCATCTAATGTAAAAAAATAAATCAGACTTTAAAAAGCTTACTAGTTTTACTTAGCAAAAACTTGAAAACTTTAATTGGTGATTAAGTATAACCGGGTAATAGGATTCATTCTATTTTAATTGCCTTATAGCAAAAGTAAACCATGATATAATGAGTCTATAGTTTAATACACCTAATCTGAGTACACGACAAAAATTCAAATTAATCTACTTTAAAATATCCATTACAAGGTTGAATAAAGATTTAAAATATTGAATGTCAGTGATTTGATAATTAAAGCAAGAGCTAAATTTGCGTTAATCTCCGTAAGCATCTGCGCTATCAGTCTTGCCTTCGGCTAGATAAACTTAAAGAATTAAAATCCGTGCTTCCGTAGGTTTCCCGCAGATTTACGCTGATTTCGGGGATTAGCTTATTGCTATATCACAAAATTTAGTTTCATTTAGAAATAGTACTATTTTTAACTTAAATTCCTAAAAGATCTTGAAAAAAGCTTGTTTATTAGCTTTGTAGTTGCTACATTTGTCTTATGTTTATACAATGTAGTACCGTCAAGCGCAATGGCAAGGTTAGTCGAAATCGTAAGTTAGCTGAAAGCTACCGCGATCCTGTTACTAAGCAACCAAGAGTGCGCACTGTTCAGAAGAT
>SLKL01000360.1 GCA_007134625.1 Saprospiraceae bacterium | reverse complement strand
TCAAATGAAAAAGTATCTGATGTCCTTAAAAAGGTTGCCCAAGAGGAAGATACTGATCTTATTGTCATGGGAACAGAAGGAGCTAACCAATGGAAGAAAAAGCTGCTTGGAAGTACTACCCAAAATGTACTGGAAAAAGTTAAATGTCATGTAATGGCAGTTCCTCAAAAAGCTGAATTTCATGGTGTAAATAAGATAGCCCTAGGTGTTGACTTTATGTATTTCAATGAAGAAGCTTTTGACCTCGCCTATCTCCTAAGAGGCGTAATTGCTAAACACTTACATGTTTTTGATGTAAACATTGCCAACAACCCATTAATGGAAGAAAAATTAGAAGACATAAGTTTGCGATATGCGGAAACCCCTCATGTTACTTTTTCGCTGATTGATGCCATAGAAGTTGTCGAAGGCATTACTAAGTTTATTGATCAACATCCAATGGATTTACTCGTCCTCATATCTAAGAAGTACTCCTTTCTGCAACGTCTTTTTGAAAGAAGTTATACAGAAGAACTAATACTGCATACCAAGGTACCTGTATTAATTCTCAAATTGGATGAATAATTCCGAAATACCAGATTCAACAGACTGTAAAATGGAATCTCCCTGTAGTAATACTGTTGACTTTTGACCGTTGACCTTTGACTATTGACTATTGACAGTTGACTATTGACTGTTAGCTGTTGACTAATTCAAATTATTAATTTTCATCTCGTAATTTTTTCAATATTAATTATTCAATTTATTAATTCGTAATTCCTAATTCGTAATTTTTCATTATCAATTATCCATTAAAAAAATCACCCTTTTACTGCCTCAATTATCAGTCGATCTGACTTTTCCTCATCATAGAGATTTAATTGATAATCACCGAAAAGATTCACGATTTCAAATCCGGCATGGTCGAACATTTTTTCAAAATCATTTACATCAAAAGCTCTTACTTGTTCAGTGAATGACAAATTCTTGTTCCTATGCTTCAATTCTATTCTCTTTTGGATATATCCATTTGAGAAGTCCCTTTCAATACTCACAGGTATTCCCTCGAATACTCTTTCTTCAGATGCAACTAACTCACTTATTACCTTTTTGCCATTTAGAAAATCCAGAACAAAAATACCACCGGGTTTAAGTCCTGCATAAATGGTTTCAATGGTTTTCAAGTGATCATTATCATTGTCGAAATATCCGAAACTGGTAAAAAAATTAAAGATGTAATCAAAATAGTTATAGCGGAATAGGTTTCTCATATCATGTTTGTAAAACTCCACATTGGAGATCCCCAACTCATTAGCCTTATTAATGGCATCAATAATCTTAGAATCACTAATGTCAAGTCCTGTAACTTCATAGCCTTTTAATGCAAGGTAATGGCTAAATCTACCATTTCCACAGGCCAGGTCAAGCATCAGGCTATCTTTAGGGGGAGCCAAATGCAATAGGAGTGTATCCAGAAAAGCTCTTGCTTCCTTTTCACTCCTGTGCCGATATAACAGGTCATAATATGGAGAATTAAACCATTTTAGAAACCATTCCTCCTGCATTGAAAAAAATTTAGGGTGTACTGTAAAAAATCACAAATGTAGAAAAAAGGAATTAATGCTTTGTTTATCTTAAGATTTAATAATTTCCAAAATGCAGTTAAGTCAGACTGCAACAACCATTAAAGGGTAAAGAATGTAAAAGCTCTGAACCCTTTGAAACTAAAATTTATTTTATACAGACAATATTCATTATATTTGTGCACCAAAATAAAAATCAGCATATGAGCAATTCAAATATAGACCTGGAAAACCTAAAAATAATCAGACAAAGCGCAAGAGACTTCGCTGAAACTTACATCAGACCCAACATCATGAAATGGGATGAAGCACAGCATTTTCCCGTTGATGTAATGAAGAAGATGGGTGAGTACGGTTTTCTGGGAGTACTAGTACCTGTTGAATATGGAGGTGCCGGCTTAGGATATCAGGAATATATTACCGTAATTGAAGAAATTTCTAAAGTGGATCCATCCATAGGTCTATCGGTGGCAGCCCATAACTCTTTGTGTACAGGTCATATTCTGGAGTTTGGCAATGAAGAACAAAAACAAAAATATCTACCCAAGTTGGCAACAGGCGAATGGTTGGGCGCTTGGGGGTTAACTGAACCCAATACAGGAAGTGATGCAGGGAGAATGAAAACTGTTGCCGAGAATAAAGGTGACAACTACATTATCAATGGCACCAAGTGCTGGATTACCCACGGAATCAGCGCGGAAGTTGCTGTTGTTATAGTAAGAACCGGTGAACTCCTTGACTCTCGTGGAATGACAGCTTTTATTGTTGAAAGAGGCACTGAAGGTTTCGCAGGAGGGAAAAAAGAGGACAAACTTGGAATGAGGGCATCTGAGACAGCTGAGTTGATTTTTGATGATTGTTCTATTCCTGATAGCAATATGCTGGGGAATGAAGGAGAAGGGTTTATTCAATCAATGAAAATTCTTGACGGTGGAAGAATAAGCATTGCCGCCCTTTCATTAGGAATAGCAAAAGGGGCCTATGAAGCATCCGTCAAGTATTCAAAAGAACGCCATCAATTTGGTCGTCCTATCTCTGATTTTCAGGGTGTATCATTTAAACTGGCAGACATGACCACTGAAATTCAAGCGGCAGAATTACTAACCCGTAAGGCTGCGGATATGAAAAATCGTGGTGAAAAAGTAACCAAGACTTCAGCTAGTGCCAAGTACTACGCATCTGAAGTTTGTGTAAAAGCGGCAACAGATGCGGTACAGATTTTTGGTGGCTACGGTTACACCAAGGAGTTTCCAGTTGAGAAATTTTACAGAGATTCAAAACTCTGTACCATTGGAGAAGGTACATCTGAAATTCAAAAACTGGTTATCACCAGAGAGTTGATTAAGGAAAACAAATTGGCATAAACTACAATTTAGCAAGGCAAATTTAAATCCAGCTAAATCAGCCTTGATGCTTCATATTATCCATTGTACTTTTTTTGGACCCGCATCTTGTTATGGGTGAAGGGAGGATACTTTTACTTCCTGAAATTCCCAATTGTATTCTAATTTCAAATCGAACCATAAAACACCAAAAAATATTGATACATTCTATAAGCATCAACTCTGTTCAATTTAAAACCCCTTAAACATTACACCCTTCGACTCCACTAACGTTACGCTTAGTTCGGCAGGCTCACCACATCGCAGGGCATCGCTTTTAACCTTAAACTAACTTCCAACTTCCTCGTCACTCCACTCCACTCCATTCTGTGCCCTTACGAGACAGGCCCACTCCCTACTTCCCACTTCCTACTTCCCTATTCCCACTTCCTTCTCCCTACTTCCTACTTCCTTCTCCCTACTTCCATCTTCCCTATTCACCAAAAATCCTTATCTTTATTTTT
>SLKL01000376.1 GCA_007134625.1 Saprospiraceae bacterium | reverse complement strand
TGGTGTTCCAATCACCAACCGCGAAAGGGTGTTCCGCAGACCGGGAGCAACACACAAGCCAATGAGTCACACACAGGTCGGTGAGCCGCACACACAGGCAGGTAAGCCGCACACACAGGCCGGTGAGCGGAGTCGAACCGGCTAGTTCACCACCACATTCATCACCGCACTTCCTTCCTTACCATTTACCTCCAACAAATAATTTCCTGAAGTCAAGTCATTAAACTCCACAGAAAGACGATTGCTGTTTGCAGGGATCTCTCGTATCAGTTTTCCTGTCATGTCGAATATTCGTACACTATTGATCACCTTCTCAGCTTCGATAAACAGATAGTCCGAAGCAGGAACGGGATACACTTTTACATCAAGCGTATTGAATAAATCATCGACTGAGGTGATTTCCATTATATCATCAGCATATCTCGCGATAATTTGATATCCGCCCTCCGCAGGAACAGCGGTGGTGAATTGGGCACCAATACCTACAAGATCGAAATTCATAGGTACATCTTCACCAAGATTATTAGCCGCTTGTATCCTCCAGGTAAAAGTCCCAAACTCATTGTTTACATTGATATTTGCAGCAGAACCGGGACTTGGCCAATCCTCAGGATTAAGTATCGTAAGATCCTCTAATTTAATCAAGGAAGATTCGGTTTCTTCACTTAATTCAGTAACAACCCTCGGCTCAACCAATTCATTACCCTGAGAAATCAATTCAATTTCATCGGGATTAATTTGGGTGAGTCCGCGGAACTCATCTACAATCCCTTTTACATTGATCATATCCCCTTCTGTCACTTCATAATCGAGATTTCCTGAAGGTCTGAAAATGCTTACTCCAACATTGTTCTCATCAATTAAAGTGAATTGCAAACCCTGTGGTCTGAAATTAATTCCATAAACTACGGCTGTTACCGATACAGGCTGTCCAAGTAATACAGGTCTTCCATCTGCATCATTTTCTCGCAATTCAGGCATAGTGACCTCTGTGTAGGGATCTGAAAGATCTAAGCCGAGATCTTCGGCATAGCGAGGCATAATGCGATATCCGTCATTAGGTGGAGTACTTGAGGAAAATTGGCCTCCAATACCTATTAGATCAAATTCCCCTTCCGGTGGATTAAAACCAAGGTTTACTGCTGCCGCTACCCTGATTTCAAATTGACCGTCTTGATTTTCTACAGTTAAATTAGCTGCAGAACCAGGTGATGGCCAGTCCTCAGGATTAACCAGCACCACATCCTCCACCATCACAAGGGATGATTCCGTCTCTTCGTTTAATTCTGTAACTACTGCGGGATCAACCAATTCGTTGTTTTCCGAGATCAGCTCTATTTCATCCACATTGATTTGTGTAAGACCTCTGAATTGACTGACTGTTCCTCTGACGGTAATTCTATCTCCTTCATTTACCTCATAATCGAGATTTCCGCTTGGTCTAAAGACACCAACTCCCACGTTGTTCTCATCTATAATAGTAAACTCAAGTCCCTGAGGTCTGAGATTAACACCATAGACAACCGCAGTAGTTTGAACTTTTTCACCCAGCAATACCGGCTCAAAATCAGGAGTGTTTTCCCTTAATTCAGGAATTTCAACAATTAGGTATTCATCTTCTTCTAATCCAAGGTCTGATCTGTATCTTGGCAATACTCGATATCCGTCATCTGCAGGAACACTAGTAGTAAATTGGCTACCTAAACCTGTAAAATCAAACTCACCCTCAGGTGGATTATCGCCCAGATCATGGGCTGCCTGTATTCTCATTTCAAAAGTACCGTGTTCGTTTTCAAGGAATAAATTGGCGGCACTGCCCGGGTTGGGCCAATCTTCAGGATTGACAATTGTAACGCCTTCCAATCTGACAAGTGACGACTCTGTCTCCTCTCCCAATTCAGTCACTACAATGGGATCGACAAGTTCATTGTCTTCAGAAACAAGATCAATCTCGTGAGCGCTTATTTGGGTAAGACCGCGGAATTGAGAAACTACACCCCTGACCTCTAACAGGTCGCCTTCTTGTACGGTATAGCCCAGATTTTCATTAGGATGAAAAATACCAACTCCTATATTGTCCTCATTGATGATAGTAAATTCCAATCCGGATGGTCTGAGATTAATTCCGTAAACTATTCCTGCAACAGATACTGAATCATCAATTAAGAGCGGCACACCAAGGGAGTCATTTTCGCGAAGCTGCATCATATTTACAAAAGTATAAGCTGACTCTTCTTCTTCTATGCTAATTTCCTGCACATGTTCAATGATTCTCCCGCAAACATCAGTAAACAACCAGGTGGCGACTATGGTAATACCGCAATCATCAACATTACCAACAACTTCAGGACTAATAGAACCACTTATCTCACAATCTTCAAAATAAAAGTTATTGTACTCAAGGTCCGGAATTTCAAAATCCCCGGCATCTTCACAGCTGATAGTAATATTTCCTGGTGGATCTATCCAATTAGCCATTTCGGCTGGAAGTACGGTAACAGTTTGACTGTGTTCAATAGTGCGGTCAAATTGATCTGTAAAAGACCATGTAGCCATTAATTCACCTCCGCATGTATCAAAATTCCCACTAATTTCACCCTCAACGGATCCGCTGATTTCATCATCACCATCTGCATTATTGGTGTACTCTAATTGGCCGGCTACCCAATTCAGTGCTTCTTCACAACTAATAGTTGTATCCATTGGTGGATTTATCCAATCAGCTACAGGCGGTCCTTCTACAGTGACTACACCAAACATGTCGAATCCTATATGTGGATCACATTGATAGTCGTACTGACCGGGTATAGTAAAAATAAATTCATACTCCCAATTTCCCCCTTGTGCAGGACCACTAAAAAAGCCTTCGGGATTATCAGGGAATACACTTTGTGAACCGTTCACATTATGGTTGCCCTGCATGTTGACCCATCTGACCGTATCACCGGAAGAGATTGTAATTTCAACAGGGTCATAAACATGACTAAACACCTCAACAGTGTGTAAAACGTTATCCTGAGCTTTTGTCCATCCTAAGCCTAACATAACAAGTGTAAGAATTAAAGTAATTTTTTTGAACATAGTATTAATTTTTTATGAGTGATTGAGAAACTAAATATTCGTATAATTCAATAGGGTAATCAGTGGCAATCATACTCGCTCCCTGATTGTAAATTTCTAATATATTTTCAAAGCCTTTGCTCATGGCTTGCCTGTCCAGGTTTCCTATAGTTCCCTGAATAGAGGGAATACCCATTTCATTTAAGCGATCAAAGACTATTTGATTGGTAAGGCGCGTACCGGTAAAGGCAAGTACACGATTGGCCGGCAAACCTGAAGCTATAAACCTCTCTAATTCGTCTTCATTTCTTATAGGCAAGCTGATCATTAAATCCGGAGCAAGTCGATGAATGATTCTTGCAGCATCAACACTGTAAACAATAATTATAACATGATGCTCTGATTCTGTAGCCCTCACCTCATCAATCACCATCTGAAAGGGAACATTTCGTTTAATATCCAGTTTCAGGATGCTCCTTCCTCTACCCCACTCCAATGCATCTCGCAGCAAGCTAGGATGAAAGTCGGTAAGATTGCCGTCAGCGTCTTTAAGGTTTAAAGAGAGTATTTCGTCAATGGTGTAATGCTCTGCCTTTCCTGTGCCGGTAGTTGTCCTGTCCAATGTTTCATCATGCAATAAAAACAAAACCGAATCCTTACTTATACGGATATCGAATTCAATTATCGCAGGAGCTTTACTCATGATGTATTCAAAAGACTCTATACAATTCTCCGGCCAGCCCGAATAGTAACGCGAACCCCTGTGCGCACTGATTAGATATGGCTGTATATTTGTAAGATCAAAAAAGTCATAAATGGATTCTACTGAGAAATAATAGTTGTCAACTACCGTATCCGATACAGTCTCAATTGGTTCTGCACTTTCTGCGGAATCGCTTACTTCTCCTGTCTCACTCCCACAAGCTGAGAATATAAAAACCATCAGCAATCCAAAGATCGCAGCGAGATTCCTAAAGTGGTTAGCAGATAGTTTACTCATTTGATCAACATGCATATGGATAAAGGTAAGAAAAAAATAGGAAATAAGTCAACTAAAATAATGAAAAAAGGGTGAACTTCTAATTTGAAATTCACCCTTTGATATTACATTCAATCTTATAAACTCAGGTATTAATTCCCGAAGATATATCTTACACCCACCTGAAGTCTCCAGGCATTAGTCAAGATATTGGATGTACTAAGTCTGAACGTTTCAGTAGGAACTTCTTCAGTACCCGGTACAAAGTTAATTCTGTAAACCGGTTCATTATTGTCATTAATTTCATGAAGGCTTAACAAGTTTTCCTGAAATTGCACTTCTGGGATACCCCACTCGCTGTTGAACATGTTGCCAATGTTTAAGAAATCCAATGACAACTGCAATCTGTTTTGACCATCACCCGTAAGATTAATATCTTGAAGGATTCTCAAATCAAACCTGTGCACCCAGGGTCTTACCGCTCCATTTCTTTCAGCGATACTTCCTCTGTTTGAACTCAGGTAATCATCCTGATCGATGTATTCGTTTAAAAGTTGTGCTTGTAAATCCTGAGTGTAATTTATTCTATCAGGATCATCTTCCTCACCAATGGAGAATGGGCTAAAAATCAACTCATTCGCATCATTTGGTATATACATCAATCTGTTAGAACCGTCACCGAAGTTGCCGGCATAAGTATAACTAAACCTACCTGCATTGCCACCGTCATAGAAAACACCTATGGTAGTATTATTGGTTCTGTAAGATAGGTTCGCTATCAATCTATTGGGCTGATCATGACCAGCAAAGCCAAGTTCAGGAGCATTTCTATTGGTTTGCACTGTATTTGGCCAAAGTGAAATAGCCTGCGAACCACCAGCTGCATCAAGGTCCCTTGATCTTGAGTAAGTATATGCAACCATTGCATCAAAACCACCTGCAAAAGACTTAGATAATTGAACAGTAGCTGATAGATAATCAGCTTTTTCATCCGCATTGGTCAGATAAAAAATATTTCTAAAATCCGGGTCATTTGAATAGGCCGGTAAACCATCTTGTTCTACCCAAAAAGGTCTTTGATCAGGACCCGATAGGGTTCCTTCTGGAGATCTTAAAACAGGATTATATGCAATTGGGGTAGAAATATCTCTACTATACATTAAATCAACCGTAGCGCGAATACCCAAAGGCAATTGTGCATCAGCTCCAAAATTAGTTCTCCATACCTGAGGCAATTTGAAATCTTCGTCAGTAAGGTTGATCTCATTTGATAAGGTTGCTTCAGGATTATCAGGAGCATAAGCATTTGGATCAGGATTGAAAACAATACCGGCATCTAAAACTTCCTGACCTTCAAAACCAATACCACCTCTTACAACACCTGAACCATTCACCTGATTGGACAACCAAACAAATGGTATTCTACCGGAAAATATACCCGTTCCACCTCTTAACTGAAGACTTCTGTCACCAAATACATCGTAATTAAAACCAACTCTTGGAGAGAACAATGGATTAACTGATGGAAATACAGATACATCAGGTGCAAATTCATTACCATCAGGTCCTACAAAGGTCTTATTTAATTCATCCAGTTTTTCGTTTCTAGGGATATCAATCGGGTAGAATGGTAAATCAACTCTTAATCCCGCAGTGACTGTAAGGTCTCTGTTAACTTGATACTCATCCTGAACATATACACCAATTTGTCCAAACTGCGTCTCATCTAATGGAGGATTTGTAGAACCGTCTAAAGCAAATGAACGTGCAAAGGCTGCTGGAGCATTATCAGGGTTATCAAAATTTTGATTGATAACATGATCTACAAAGTTATCATAACCAATAAACCTGTACCATCCATGGAAAGTTGGGTTGAAGGCATTATTAAAAGTCATATATTCAAAATTAACACCGGCTGTAATCGTATGGTCACCTCTGTAGAAAGTTGTATTATTGGTAATATTAAAAGTATTATTTTCTAGGAGGTTACCAACGGTAAATAGCTCATTACCCATAGTCATATAGTACAATAGGTTACCTGATGCATCCGGCTCAAGAACCTCAATCATAGGAAAATCTTGACCGCCCGGTACTCCTCTTCTTTGTGGAGTAGCTGCTGTATAACCAACATTGAATTGATTTGAAATATTATCTCCTAAAACAGAGTTTAACTCAGCAACAAATGAAGTAACTTCTCTTTCCTGAGTATAGTTATTATTTCTAAAATTTATATTCTCAATACCTTGCCGAGATGTATTTCTATACCTCGTTGAAACAAATCTTATTGAATTACCATTGGTTGGAACATCTCTAAAAGAAGTGAAGTGATTAAACCTTAGGGACAATCTGTGTTCCATGTTAATGTTATAATCCAAACGAATGTTGAATCTTTCAGATTCATCTACAAAAGGATAGCCATCGGGAGCACCTGTTTCATAACCATAGAGTTCTCTCATTCTCTCTCTTACAAAATTTGCCTCAGAAAGTGGAACTCTTGAAATATTGATCCCATCAGGGGTTTCTCCCTCTCTTGCAGCTCTTTTAGTAAAAGAAGGGGTGTCCTGCTCTTCTCGTTCATAACTCACAAAGAAGAACAAACGATCTTTGATTATTGGACCACCAAGACGAACACCATATGTAATAGTCTCACTATCTCCTCTGTCCACTGCAACATCTCCGGCCTTATTCCCTTGCATTTGATCATTCTGCATGAAATAATAAACAGATCCCTCAAAGTTATTTGAGCCAGATCTGGTAACTGCATTTACAGAAGCTCCTGTAAACCCGGATAGCCTAACATCATATGGTGCAAGATTTACACTCACCTGATCAATGGCGTCCAATGAAACCGGATTACCACCGGCAAATTGGTCATTCCCAAGACCAAAGTTATTATTGTAAATGTTACCATCAATGGTGTAGTTGTTAAATCTTGAGTTTGTACCTGCAAAAGAGTTTCCAACAGATTGTGGAGTCAACCTTGTAAAATCATTAATACTTCTGCTTATAGTAGGAAGTGCATTAATGGTTTCAGTGTTGATACTAGTCGCAGCACCTGACCTTCTGGAATTGAAAACATCATCCATTCTGCCTGATACAACTACTTCACCTAAATCCATTCCCGTTTCCATAAGTACTACATCAACATTCGCACCGGTACCAAGTGCAAGGAAAATATCCTCTATCACTTCAGTCTCGAAACCAATATATGACACCTCAACTTTGTATGGTCCACCAACACGCATATTTCCAATTTGGAAAACACCGTTAATATTGGTTGTTGTACCGTATTGAGTACCCGTTGGAACGTGAGTCGCTACAACTGTCGCTCCAATTAAATCTTCACCCGATAAGGATGATATTTTACCTGACATGGAAGAAGTGGTCACCTGTGCCCACATCCCCGCCGAGATAAATAAACAACAAATTACTAAGTAAATCTTTCTCATAATTTTGATTATTGGTTTGAAAATTTTTACAAAAGTAAAAGCCTTTTTCCAATAATCAATGCACTATTGTTAATTAAACATTAAGTTTATTTATACAGAATATTAACAGTTTACAAAACAACTTTTTAGATATATAAACATGGCTTAATATGATCACTGTTCCGGTAAAAAGTTCTCAGCTATCATGCATCTAACACTACCGCCACCGTACTTTTCAATGGTAGGAATATCAGAATGAACTATAGTAGTATGAGAAAGAATTTGCTCTTTCTGATTAGCTTTAAGGGACCTAAAAGCTGAAGAGGACATTGCCAGAACAGGTTGATCTTCATTTCCAATAAGCTGCAACATATTTCCTGCAAATTGCTTAACCTGTTCGAATGTAATCTCTACTATTTCGTAGCCGTGATCATTTAAGGCTTTCGTCAATTTATCTTTTTCGTCCTGATCAGGAATACATTCCAGGCATAAGACTACAAAACCTTTGCCTAATGTCATAATTACGTTGGTGTGATATACCGGCAGACCTGAAGGATCAACGGCAGTAAAAGTAACTGATTGATAGCCCATTTTTTTTGCCCATTCATTTAACAGCCTTTCTTCTGTCCTTTCGCTAATACAGGCGTAAACCACCTTATTTTCTCTATCGAGTATCATTGAGCCCGTGCCCTCGAGAAAACGGTCTTCACATTCTTTTGCTTCAAAAGCGACCTGATTGTTTATGATAAAATCGCTTTTTAGTTCCTCAATAAGTTCAGGATCCCGCTCTTTTCTTCGAGCCTCCGCAAACATCGGATAGGTTACAAGGGTGCCATCAGAATGAGTAGTAAACCAATTATTCGGAAAAACAGCATCAGGCTTGATCACTTCCGGATTGTCTTGAAAGACCAACACCTGCACCCCCTTTGAATTAAGCTTATCAACCAACTGATCAAACTCCTGCTCAGCTTTTTTCTTGATTTTTAAAACATCTTCTGCACCCTCCGCACTTTGAAAAGCATTATTTTCAGCTGTCTCGGGATTGTACCCAAAATGAGCAGGACGCACCATTACGACCTTATCCGTAAAATTTCTTTCTTTTTGCATCGTAGTCCTTAACTTGTTAAAATGTCCGACAAAAGTAGCTCTTTTAATTGAAAAAATTATTGTATTCTCATTACATTTGTATCAACTGTAAAACGAATAAAAGTCGCATGTCTAAGAAAAATAAAGACCGGGATAAAGAGAGAAGACTGGCATATACAACCAATCCTGCCGGATTCAACCCATTTAAGGATTTATTCTCGGAAGGAGATAATGAGCAGGATCAATCCAATGACAAATCGGCTCCCATCAGAGTCCACCTTGAGAAAAAAGGCAGAGGTGGTAAAACCGTTTCTATCATAAAGGGGATCGAAGGCCCGGAAGCTGATATTGAAAATCTACTTCGTTCAATAAAAAACTATTGCGGCACCGGTGGTTCTTATAAAGACGAGCAGCTCATTATACAAGGTGACCAACGCGATAAAATTGTTGATTTCCTAAAAAAAGAGGGCTATACCAATGTCAAAAAAAGTGGTGGTTAATTAATTGCTGATACTGCAGCTGCTGATAAGTACTCTAATGGTGACAAAAACGGAGAAACTTTAAGGAATTAAGAAGGATTAAATGATATTAAGGGAATCGGGAATTACACTGCTTAATGCCTTAATGGTGGGAAAAGGGAAAACATGAAGGAATAAAAAGGAAAATCAATGCAAAGCCGCTCTGATTTCAAGTCCCTCTAAAACTTCTTTTTCTTGTTCAATCCACCATTCGAGCCTGTCATATACCTTCTCTTTATCAAAGTAGTTCAGGGCCATTTTTACAAAGATATGTCCGTGTTTAGCTTCCGAAACCCACAGCATTTTATAAAAACGCTTTAACTCAGGGTCTTCCAAGGCTTCCTCAACCAATTTAAAGCGTTCGGCACCTCTCGTTTCCACCACTGAAGCAATCAATAGCCGATCGAGGAACCTTTCCTCAATTCCGCTATGACACTTTTTTAATAAGGCTTTAACGTAGGGGTCTTCTTTCATTTGATGTGGCAGTTGTATTCCCCTTTTTTCCATTAGGGCATACACTTGCTGAAAATGTTCTAACTCTTCAACGGCTGTCTCTATTAATTCCGGGATTATTTCAACTCTATTGGGGTATTTAGCGACAAAACTCATAGCCATGGCTGAAGCTTTACGCTCACAATCTGCATGGTCTTTTAAAAATTCATCAAAATCAGATATAACCGCTTCAATCCATTCCTTCTTACTTGGTACTAATATATCCAGGTTTAACTTCATTATAAAAATTTAGAAGGGCAGCATAAAGCATACTGCCAATTAGTTTACATATTAACTTTACACTAAAATACAGTTGACAGAATAATCGAAACCAACTTTTAACTACTCGTTATGTATATTATAAATAACAACAACAAAAGACAAATTACAACTATACCGAGAATCTTAAAAAACTGATTCTTTTGTTTTTTCATTCGCGCCCTTTTTCGGGCTTTTCTCAATTCCTTTGACATAATACAGTGGTTTTACTTTTTCAGATAATTCAAAGTACAATTATACGCCATATTTAAAAAATTCGGTAATCATATGATCAATTTTTATATCCTCTTTCCTCAAAGCTTGTTTTAAAACTATACCGGATTTTGTTTTACACCTGCTCAATGCGACATAGGTTTGACCTGATTCAAAAGCTCCTCCTCTACTAAGATCAATAAAAACCTGATCAAAAGTTTTCCCCTGAGCTTTGTGAATAGTCAGTGCCCATGCTAATCTAAGCGGATACTGAGTGAATTCTCCTACGGATTTGCTTTTTATGGTTTTTCGATCTGAGGACAATTCATACTCAAGCATATCCCATTTAAATTTCTTAACCTCAACACAATTGGAATTGCCATCATCTTTAATATCTACCAGAATATAATCATCAGCAATTTCTCTGACCTTACCCAGGCTTCCGTTTACAAAGCGCAATTCCGGGTCGTTTCGCAAAAAAATCACCTGAGCACCAGGCTTCATCATCAATACGTTATCAGCGGGATAGGCTGAGGGAGAAAACTTACCCTTTATTTCAGCAGTAAGTG
Organism: Saprospiraceae bacterium; assembly: GCA_007134625.1. Lineage (GTDB taxonomy): Bacteria > Bacteroidota > Bacteroidia > Chitinophagales > Saprospiraceae > PWJY01. Next base: position 2,343 of record SLKL01000376.1, on the reverse strand, counting down.
CCGAAGGTAAACCATCCAAAAGGTTCAATTGATGTCTGTTAATACTATCTACTGTAGCATTTCTACCTGCAAGTGTTACACAATATTCCGGACAAACAAAATGCGGGTCAACACACTCGTTAATGTTGTCCAGATCATCCTGATCGAAGATATGATTTCTAAATCGACCCAAAAGACCTATAAGCTCAGGGTCTCGCTGCCGGAATACTTCATTGAGTTCATAGATTTGCAATCCTGCATCCTGAATAGCATGCGAAGAGAAAAAATAGGGACTGTCGTATTCCGTCCGAAAATACATGCCTTCCTCAGTACTCCTTACAACAGGAGGCAGTTGGAATAAATCTCCAAAGAAAACCATTTTTATACCTCCAAAAGGTTCTTCGGATTTTCTCACCTCCTTTAAGAAGTAATCTATGGCATCTAAAAGATCAGCCCGAACCATGGAAATTTCATCAATTATTATGGTATCAAGTTTTTTGATCAACCTCTTATTTTTCCAGATCTTAAAATCTCCATGCTGCAATAGTCGTGGTGGAAAACCAAAAAAAGAGTGAATGGTTTGTCCACCTATATTTAATGCAGCTACTCCGGTGGGTGCCAAACAAACAGTTCTTTGGTCGGTAGAATCGCGAAAAAGTTTAAGCAAAGTGGATTTCCCAGTACCTGCTGAGCCAGTGATAAAAACAGGCTCGCTACTGTCACTGTTCAGCAGATCAAGTGCTTCATGAAATTCATTGGTAAGTATTAGTGTTTCCTCCGTTGCCATTAGCTTGCATCAATTCCGAACGGGTCTCACCAGATAAACAAAAACCGGAAAGTGATCGCTGTAACCCCCAATGTATTGCCCGCCGGCAAAGCTCCTGAAGGGATAACCCGCGAAACGCCCTGTTCGCTGAACTAATCTCCTTTCGTTGTAGATTTCTGCCTTGTAATAGCGCCAGCCATCACCTCTTTCTTTGACTAATCCATACGATAAAATAATCTGATCAAACAGGCTCCAGGAGTCTCTCCATGCATTTGTTCCAAGCCCCCTTCTGAAAGGCTCATAAAATGGATTGTACATATGATGAGGTTGCATTCTGTCCTGATCGCCTATAGCCATAAGTGTCTCCTTGATGCTATGATTAACGGGATCGTCATTAAAATCTCCCATTATGATTACTTTAGTCATTGGATCTTCTTTTTTCAGGCTATCCACCACTGATCTGTTAAGAGATGCTCCAAAAACCCTTTTATAGCGAGTTGCCTCTTCACCTCCTCTTCTACTAGGCCAGTGATTAACCATGATATGAATTTTTTCACCCATGAGCTTACCTGTTACCAAAAGTACATCTCTTGTCCGCTCAAAACTACCATCCTCCCTTTCCATAGCAAAAGGTATAGGTCTTGAAGATATGTATTCAAAAAGGTCAGGATTATAAAATAGCGCATTATCAATTCCCCTGAAATCGGGGGAGTCATAATGAGCAATCTGATAGTTCCTGTCTGCTAATTTTGGATGGGCGGCCAGATCTTCCAAAACCAGTCTGTTTTCCACTTCAGCCAATCCGACCACAGCTGCACCTATTGGGGATATGTCAGTTCCAAGAGAAGAAATCACATCAGCTAATTTGTCCAGTTTATCGTGATACTTTTCTGTAGTCCACCTATACCTACCTTCCGGAGTATAATCCCTGTCCATAATACCCGGACTATTGATGGTATCAAACAGGTTTTCGACATTATAAAAAGCAATGCAGGCCACCTCAAACTGCTGCCTTTGTGCCTGCAAATCATTCACCAACAATAACCCAAAACCGGCAAAGGAAAAAATTAATACCGATCTTAGAAAAAAATCCTTCATAGCCTTAAATTTACTTTAGAACTCAAATATAACGAAAAACAATATGACTCAGAGATGCCTGGAGTAAATTAAAGGTTAATTATCTTTTTTGGCTGCTGGCTATTGCCTGCTAACTTTGGGTTTATAAGAAATTTAATATTCCTTAGACAAATAAATAATCTCTATTTTTTAAATTAAAAAAATGGGTTGTACGGTAGTTTTTAAATAGTGCAAAAAGTACAGCCGCCAAAAACTAGAAGCCTGAAGCTAAATGAGATGTTCAGATTAAATTATATCTTTACAGAAAATTCACATTAACCATAACACCAATCCTTTTATCAATATGACAAAGAAGATTAAGGGTAGAATCATACTGATTAGCTTGATTGCACTTTTTGCTACTATTCTTATCAGTAAAATAATATCATGGTGGATAATTGTTCCATTGGGCATTGTACTTGGATATTGGTCTGATGTTAAACCAATACAAGCTTTTTCGATTGGTTTTTTTTCAATTTTTT
>SLKL01000308.1 GCA_007134625.1 Saprospiraceae bacterium | reverse complement strand
TATCAGAAACACCGGATACAATAGTGTCGCCATTCACAACCCATATAATTTCAGCGTCAGTACTATCCGGAAAATCACCCGATACCCCTGAAGTCAGTATTAAACTGACTGAATCACCAATGCACTCATTTTGTACAATCACAATTTCGGCACCCAACTCATCTATATCCAGTATCTCAATAAATGAGAAAATAGTATCTGTACAATTGGAGGAGGTATCATTCACCACAACCGTTAAAGGATAAACTCCAAAATCCGGAAATTCAACAGCGATAGTATTTCCATTGCCGGTAGCAAGAGGGTTCTCTGTCTCCCCGATGATCCATTCCAGATCAATCTGCTCTGTGAAAGGAAGTTCAAAAATTTGAAAAAGAACGGAATCACATAGCACAATTTCATCTAGCTCCAGATCAGTTGACCATACTTCAACATCAAAGTAGTAAGAGAAGATACAATCCTGAAATCTACTTTCTATTCGATACACGATAGAAGTATCAGGTTGAATCCAGGGCTCAGAACTATTTGGGGGTGAGAGAAAGAAATCAGTATTATCCCAACTAAACGGAACACCTGCTATGGTTGGTGGTTTTAATTGCACACTATCACCTAAACAAATCGATAATTCTTCAGAACCAGTTAATTGTGGGAGTAAGTTACTTTGGAAGCTAAGTGATGCAGACAAGCTACAACCAAAGTCATTTCGTAAAATCACCTCAACTTCAACTAACTGATTTTCTGTAATAACCAAATTTACAATTGAATCACTATTTTGCAGGGTATCAGTTTCATTAATTATCCATAAAAATTCATGGCTTCCAATAATTTCACCTACCACCCCGGCATTAAGCTGCACTTCCAGACTGTCTCTACATTCAATTCTTTCAACACTTGGCTCTAAAATTACATCGAGATCAAATAAGAAAATAGATTGACGAATAGTATCAGGACAATTCAATCCAAAAGGTCGGATAGGTCTCAATAAGACTTCTTTCTCCCCAAAACTAGGCCAGGTATAAGTGGGAAAGGCTTGAAGACTAGAAGAAATAATCTGACCATCTTCAAAAAACCTCCATAAGATTATGTCAGTAAAACCAGCAAACGGATTTTCGGTAAATTCAACAGTTCTTGTGCCACATATTGTATCAGGTGCCAGTCTAAAATCTTCTTCATCGTAAATTCCCACATTGACAAATACAACCCCCGAGCAGTTTTCATTAAAAACTTCTGCAATATATGAAGTAGCGGTATCAGGAGCCACCCTGGGATTTGGGGTATCGGGTGGATCAAGCAATCCATCTGAAGGACTCCACAGATAATTATTACCCTCGTAAAAATCAGGGAAAAGTCCAATAGTATCCCTTGTACAAAGAATTACATTGCGAACCACACTATCCTCGAGAATCAAATCTGTCTCATAGGTTAAATTAACTTCCCTGCGGCAATTTAACATTTCGTCAATTACCCTAAAATAAACCTCAATCTGCCTTACTCCTGAAACGGAAACTTCAACAAAAGAATCAGTAGAGAATAAATTTTGATTACCCCAATTTAACTCCCACAGATATGAAAAATCATCCAGGCTATCTGAAAGCACATTGGCTATAAATTTCAGATCGAGGGTATCACTGCACTCCCCTCTTTCTACATCAATATCAACTTCTAATTGAATATCGAGAAGTGTAAGGGATTGCGTGATGGTATCATTACAATCAGGTGTATTCCCAACTGAAACCAATGTAACATCATAGGTTCCAAAATCAGGAAAAGTAAATGTAGGCTCAAAAGCAGTTGAAGAGTCAATGGGATTGTCAATACCTCCAAAATACCAGATTGACCCCAGACTTCTTTCACTTAGATTTTCAAAGCTCACCTCCAATTGATCACAATAAAATTCAGCCGAAAAAAAAGCAGCTGTACTCGCCTGACACAGACCAACATTATACTGAAAGTCCCTGTTAGTGGTACTTATCAATACACCATCTCTGTACTCTTCAACACAAACACCAACTACGAATTGTCCAATAATAGTCGGAGTACCGGTAATCAGACCTGTATTCGGGTCAATAGTTAATGGGTCAGTACCACCTAATTTATTGTCAAAGGTAAAAAGGGGCTCATTCCATACCACGGGATCATATGGTGGATTATTAGGAGGTTGAGGTCGTGGGTTGCCGGGAAAAACTCCTGCCAAAGGTTCACAAAGCTTATAAACCAGTGAATCACCATCAATATCAGTAGCCGAGTGGTCAAAATTTATCGGTGAATTGGCACATATATAAATAGGTGGCCATTCGTTAAAAACAGCACTGTTATTACATTCTCTGAGAGCCTCTTCACTAATACGCGCAGTAAAGGAAGCACCGGCATCGTCCGGATCCACAATATTTACAATAGTTTCATTCCTGCAACAGCGTTGATACGATAAAAAATATCCACCTTCCCTGAACGGCAGGGTTATGGTATCTCTGTAGGTTGTAGTATGCACACAAACATCCGGTGGAATAACAAAACATCTGTCGTCTAATATTGGAGATAAAGTATCATCATTCCTTACGAACATGAGCAACTGTCCATTATTTCCAACCTCTCTGATCAGTTCATTATCACTGTCAAAAAAACCGATAGAGGCAGGATTATCAAAATAAGGAACTCCATAAAAACAATCCCTGTAAACGACTAATGAAATCTCATAGGTTGAGTCCCCGAGACACCTGTAATTGATTTCACCCCCGATTATATGTGTTGCCCTTAATTCCTGAACCAGGAAAATCAGGATGAGACCGAGCAACAATAACCGAATCGATTGAATCATTTATTTTTCATTAATTTATCTCAGTAAAGTGACATTACCTCTAAGTATTAAATCATCTCCTCCTATACAAAGCACATACAAATGATAGGCATACACATCCGGGGGCAAATCTTCACCTTTATAGGTGCCATCCCATCCGTCATTAAGGCTTGTTGATTGAAAAACTTCCTCTCCCCATCGATTATAAATCACCAGACGCATCACATCAATATCAAGTCCTCTTACATACAATACATCGTTATTTCCGTCACCATTGGGTGTAAATGCATTGGGAATGAATACATAGGGCTCTTCGCAAGGAAGATCAGTTGTTTCTACTACTATTGTACACACCGCCTCACAACCAAATTCATCAATAACAGTGACCGTATAGGCAGTTGGCCTGATAGGCGTTGCAATAGGGTTGCGAATAAATGGATCACTCAGTGTCCCTGATGTATCAGACCAGATATAAGTCCAATCGTCCTCACCCCCAAGTACATCCAGCATAACAGATTCACCCGGTTTTACTTCAGGAGGCACTGCAACACACTCAATCAATAAGCTTAAATCTCGTGGTGTGACAGTTACAGATTCAATAACCGTACAACCATTATCATCGGTAACAGCAACAACAAATGTTGTAGTATTTTCAACAAATACAACCAGTGTATCAGACCTGTGACCCTCGATAATAGCCTCATTATCCTGCCACTCAATGATATAGTCTCTGTCCGGGTCAAGCCCTCGAATATAAATTTCACTAGTATCTGCTATACAAATAAATGCGCCTGATGAAAATTCAAATTCTATTTCAATCAAATCAAAGACGACGGGAATTCTTTTTGACCTCACGCAATCAAAGGTGTCAGTAACAACAACCTCATAAAATTCACTTTCTCCGGGTATCACAGTAATAGTGGAATCCGTTCCAATTAATGTACCACTATCATCAAACCATTCAATAGTAACCGGTATGCTGTCCGGTGTAATAATCACGGTAAGTTCGTGCTCCCTCAGCTCACATAAACTCAAAGTATCAGGAATAGAGGTGATTTCGAAAATTGGAGGTACAAAAATATCAATAGTATCAAATAGCACACAACTTGTATCTGCATTGGGATCAAATATGATTACTGTGATTTCGGTACTTTCTTCCACCAGAATAGTCTGTGTAGCAGCAGTTGGATCCTCAAACAATTCCTCCGGGCTCCACTCATAAACCAAAGTAGTATCACCACCGGGATTAAGCGTAACCGGTCCGCCAAAACAACCTAAAATTGGAGATTCAAGAAAAATGTCAAACTCATTAATCACCAACTCCATTTCCATTGTATCGGGACAAAAACCTGTTGATATTAAAGTAACTGTATAAACTCCTTCGTTTTCATAAGTATGCACCGGATTCAATTCGTTTTCAAGGATTGTTCCATCACCAAAATCCCAGATGATATCCCCAACCCAATCCGAGGTATAAGTAAATCGCACTTCCAATTCTCCACATTTATTGTCTGCTTCAAAAGAGACCTCCTCCTGTTCAAAAAATTCAACAAATATCGAATCGCGCATGGTACAGAAATGTTGATTTTTGACATTAAAGTACAACCATGTAGAAAGCACACTATCGCTGTAAACAACAATATCCGGTAAGAATAGCTCAGACTTTATTATTGGGTTTACTTCCCATTGAAAAGTAAGTGTATCCGTTGGGTCAAGATTAGTCAACGATATAAAGATGCTATCCCCTTGACAAGCCTTATAAGAGTCAGTAAAATCAAGATTAACCATTAAACTGACCAAATCAATACTATCCCTGAGCAGACAATTAGAGATCGAATCCAAACCTTCCCAATATACTGTTTTGGTAAAAGGAACCTCAATTCGCAGTGTATCCTCCCCGGATAGAATCAAGTCGGAATATTCATTATCCCTGTACCAATTTGAAGAGCCGGGAACCACGTTTTCAGCCACAACAATGCGAAGCAAATCACATCTGTCAGCAAGGTCAATCAGGTTAACATCACTGAGCTCTTTTATTTTGACAAAAATAGAATCTTTAACTACACAAACACCATCTGTCACAGTAACGTAATACCATTGTGAAGAATCAATCGAAACAATAGGATTGTGCCGTTCAGTCAAATCCAAGCCATTTTTAGGTGACCAGGTATAGGTCAAAGACGGGTCACTGCTCAATACAATTTCAGTTGGTTCAAAAGGACAGACTTCAACAGTATCCCCTACGAATTCAAAATCAAGGATATTAATCTCAAAGCCCCGTTTACAGAGAGAATCTGTACAACCATTGGTAGAGGTGAGGTAGAGACAGATATCTGCTATGCCCCCATGGTCAAATATCCATACAGGATTCTGCTCATTGGAAGTATAAACGGAATCCCCTATTGTAACCACCCAATACCAACTCTCAATTTCGGCAACCGTATCCTGAGATAAATCAATGGGTGCCAATACTACTTCCTTACGACAATCCTCTAATGCAATTTCAAAATCAGGGACCAAGCCATTAATCTGAATAGAGATTTCTTTGGTCAGTGTATCGTAACAAAAAGTATCCTGAGAAGCCACAAGGGTTATAAAATAAATTCCGGTATCCGGAAACATATAGGTAGGATCTTCCTCCTCGGAAAACAACTCAGGACCATCGCCATCATCTACAAACCACTGATAGGTGTCAGAATCAATGCTTTTATTGATAAATTTAACCTCTAAACTATCACAAACTATATCAGGAGCCTCAAAATCAGCGATAGCATCCCCTACACAATTGACTACATTGAGCTGAAAATCTCTTCGTTTAAATCCAATCAATACATCATCGCGGTACTCTTCTACACATACGCCAACGGCAAATTGCCCCAAAATTAGTGGGCTGCCTGTAATCACTCCAGTTTCAGGGTCAATAACTAAGGGGTCATCCGGATTCCCCAATTTATCATCCACGCTAAACATAGAACTTGCCCATGAAATAGTGTCAAGGACAAAAGTGTGATTTTGTTTAGGCGGTGTTGAAATCGGACTTTCAAAGGTTAAGCCTTGATAAGGTGTGCAAAGACTGTAAACAATCGAATCGCCATCTACATCAAAACCACCTTGATCAATCACAATCGGTTCGTTATTGCAATAATAAAGCGAGGCCCAATCATTTAGTTGTGGAGCAGAATTGCGTTCATTGTAGGCCTCCTCAGTCATTCGAACCAATAAAGACATACCTGTATTTAATGGATCATTTACATTAGTTAGGGTGACATTTCTACAACACCTTTGGTATAAAAAATTAAATCCACCCCTTGGTACTTGACTGGGTCTTAATTGAACAACAGTAGTGTAAACCCCCCTTTGAACACATACTGAATTTTGAAATTCTTCCGGAATACAACCGGTTGGTATGGGCTCAATAATAGAATCTATAACAGGATTCCTCATTGCAAAAACCCCGAAAATGCTACTACCTCCTCCAAAAGGGGCATTTATTGTATTAAGGTCTTGATCTAAAACCCAAATAAAAGCCGGATCATCAAAATCAGTGTCTTCAAAAGCGTTTTCACAGTCAAAATAAAAGGACAAAGTAAATTCAAAATTATTATTACCAATATACCGGTAAGTCAATTCACCTCCAACGATATGACTTGCATAAGTCTCCATTCCAGAAAACAGAAACATTGCAGACATGCACAAGGCCAATAATGTGGAATTTTTTATATATTTTAGCATTTTCATGTTCACTTTCATTAAAAATTGAAGAAGATCAAATTATCTATTGGTTTCCGTCCTGTCTGACCCTTACCTGAATGATTTCAACACGTCTCTCCTTAGAAGCACCCAAACTATAAATCGAGTTTCTTTCATCATCTAAATCAGCTACAACGTCGGACGGTGCAGTAGTCTCACCAAAAGACTCCAACTCAACCCTCAATTGACCATTATCAATATACCTTCTAAAAGCTCCGTTATCGAAGCTCATAAAATCATTTTTCACACTGTTCACCCGTCGCATTCCTAAAATAAGATTGTATTCAGGACGTGCCCGTGGAGATGTATAACCCTTAAGGTCGATGTTTACCGTATCTCCGGCCTCCAGATGAACCATCAACAATTCAAAGAAATTATCTAAATCCTCAACCCCTTTTCTGACCTCAGTCTCAAAAAACCTGGTTAATTCTGCTTCAGCCATCCTCGCTGCTTCTCCCTCCAGGGGCTCAGTATATACCTCTATAAAACGAGGCTTCCGCTCCATGTAAGGGGGAAAGGTTTCGGTATATTTAACTCTTGTTTCCTGACTTCTGCTCCTCGGATCAGGTCTATCATTATCAAAGTACAAAACCAATGGAAGATAATCGGAAAGCCCTCCCCTTTCCAAATATATTTTCTTGATTAATCTATCTACTCCATCTAACTCAGACTTCTCAATCGTCTCCACACCGGATATATACCCTTTTCGATTAGCCAAAATCCGATAGGAATTTCCTTTCTGTATATCAAAGTTAAAAATATGGGAATCCTGATTGGTTGCCTCCTGTCGTGTGAGTTGGGGATCGTCCGGATTGACGACACCAACTGTGGCACCTACTAATGGCTCCTCTGTCCATGCATCAAAGACCTGAACCTCAAGATCTACCATGTCAGGGAATAAATAAATCTGCCTTAGAATATCTTCACCGGGAGGTAAGTCAAATGTACTTAGTTCTGAAGTATCCGGCTTGTAACCCTCTTTTTTAGCTACAATAAAATATTCCTTGTCTCTGTCCACGGGAAAAGTATATTCTACTTCGTCCGGAATAAATTGCTCTTCAATCACCTTTGTCGGATCGGCACGGTCAATTAATTGTACTGTTACACCTCGCAAAGAATCACCCGTATTAATATCAAATGTCTGTGTTATCAATTGAACAAACGGCAGAATGTTGACCTCATAAATGTCAAAACAGCAAGCTTCCAACCCATCATCAATAAAGTTAGAGCCTTCTCTATTTGAAGAGAATATACCTTTTTTCCCATCATCTGAAAGCGTATAGTATAAATCATCAAAGCTACTGTTTAAAGGATATCCCATATGACTGATATCTCCCCAACCTGATTCTGTGGCATTAGCCTTAAAAATATCAAATCCACCAAGACTTTTATACCCCAAACTACTAAAGTACAAGGTGTTGGTAGGAATATGATGGAATGGTGTAACATCGTCCTCCGGAGTATTGATACCTTGAACATTATAGGGAATACCAAATTCACCATCCTCCAAAACATCTATCGCCCAAATATCCAAACCACCTTTTCCTTCAGGTCGATCAGAAACGAAATAAAGCACCTCAACCCCTCTTACAGGGCAAAATCCCACATTGGGCTGTGTAGAGGTATAACCACTTAGGTTGACCGTATCAGGAAGTCTCACTTCCCCTGACCAGACACCGTCCTCAATATCCCTGTAGAAAAGTTCACACCTGATTCCACTTATGGTTACATACTCACAAACTGTATAATAAACCCTGCTTCCATCAGCATTAAAGGCTGAATGAGCAGTATGTTTACCGGGGTGATTAATCGAGTCCGGCAGTGGATATACATAATCTTCCACACCCACCATGATGTGAGTAATTTGCCGTGGAGGAAAATGTTCGTCATCCGGGTTTTCAAAGCGCATACTGGAGAAGTATACGCTATCCCCTCTTTCAATCGCCCCAAAATCAGTGTAAATTGAACTCCACTCATCCCTGTGCTCTATTTGATATTCTTCCCAGGGGTTTTCAACTACTTCTTTTGCCCACAAAGCCGACTCTCTTAATCGCTCTGCTCTTTCGGTATATTCAGGATTCTCCTCCTCGTCCCCATACTCGCTTAAATAGACTCCAAATTTTTCAGCTGCCTCCTCGTATTCTCCCAATCTATGAAGCATTTTTGCCAGATAAAATCCCGAAAGTGGATATTCAGCATCAGTTTCCTTATTGTAAACTTTTCGATAATAATCCTTCGCCAATCTGAAGGCATTAAATTTTCGGGCAGATTCAGCAACCCTGTACAATGCCTCCACATTTGTAGAGTCAAACTCAAGAACTTCCTTGTAATAATAAAGTGCAGAAAAATGGTCCTCTTTTTCAAATGCCTCTTCAGCTGCAGTCAAAAAGGCCCTAAGCGTTTGACCCTCCACTGAAAGAGTTTGAAAAAAGAAAAGAAAAAACAATGGTATGTAGAATAAATTTTTCATTATCATGGGTTGATATTTTTAAAATACTGGACAGCTCTTGAAGACTCCCAATGGCTTTACATGAGTAATTATGTATTGAAAAGAAATTTCCGGGCCACCAAAACGATCTGTCGCCATTCTAAATTCAGAGACATTGATATCATAGCTAAATCCTACGTACCAATTTCTTACATCCAAACCAATCATGGGTACGATAGCGTCGGCCTCATCCTGATTAATTCTTGCCATTGCGCCTACATCAAGTCGGACTTCCTGCCCTCTTTGGCGGTTTACATAAAAACTGAGCAATGCCGCCGGGACAATCTGATGTGCAGGTCCCTGAAACTTGGCGACACCATGAAATTGAATATCCATTAACTCATTCAACTGTATGCTGGTATTGAAATGAGCTGTATAACGCATCGGCCAATCTATAGCATCATCGTCATAAAAAGCATGATCAGGTGTATTCAAGTGATAGATACTACCACCAATATTGAAGTTAGTCCTTGCTGATTCCTGCCATCGGTAATGCAATCCACCACCAAAACTCCCATAAGCAAAACCCTGTCTGCCATCATCAAAAGTTTCTCCAGAAGGCAACATAGGATCAAACATTATCCCATCAAACTGATTATCCCATTGCAGATGATCCCCAAAATTAAAGGAACGGTGGGCTATAGAAGCCTGAGCTCCCAAAGTAATCAGATTTCTTGGATTGAGTGCATAGGTGTAAGAACCGGATAAACCCAATTGCCAAAGCGTCATCCTTGAATCTCCTGCTTTGTCATAATTCATAAGTGCTCCTGCACTAAAGAAATGATCTGATCGCGGATTAAAAAATTTCTGATCATAAGCACCGGTAAATGTTAAGTAGGGCACCGGGACCGAGTACCATTGATGCTTATAGTTAGCACTGATTCGTTGATCTCCATTGAAAATTCCGGTAAGTGCCGGATTATAATTCAACGGACTATTAAAAAATTGACTGTAGTGAATGTCCTGACCCCGCAGTGGAATGCTGATGAAAAAAAAAAGGACAGTAATGGCGTAAAGTATCTTCATCTATAAAAATTTATGCTCATTGGACAATAATTCAATTTTTGACTCATAAAATGTTCTCTGACCTGCAAATCATTTAACTTTAGCTGACTTAAAAAGAGATCAAATATTTATTAAAACCTAATTTCTATTAATTCGTGCCAAAAAATCTGATTTTTTTAAAAAAATGTTAACAAATTTAATTAACAAGCACAAAGTTACACATTATAAATAATTTAAATGTTTATTGAAATAACAAATTCAAAACTTTTCAATGCCTGATTCTAATATTTCGGATCAACTGCTCATTTTCAATAATATTTAATAATTTCGCAAGATAGCAAAAAAAAATAACTATGAAAGGATTTCCAATTCCTAGTTCTAAACAAACGAAGTCCATAGATTCAGATACAATAAAGCAAGACTATGTTGCCTCCGTTGATTTAATGGAGCATGCATCTAAAGTCTTTTCTAATTGGTTTCAAAAAAAAATTCCCGTCAGAGAACATAGTATTTTTATTTTCTGTGGCTCCGGAAATAATGGTGGAGATGGTTTGGCTGTTTCCCGCATCTTATTAGAAAATGGATATAAAGTCACAGCTGTATTTTGGGGGAATCCGGAAAAATGCTCCAAAGATTGTAGAATTAATTTTGACCGATTAAAATCAAAGGACGATGCTAAAGTTTTTGTAACTGACAAAACAGAAAACATACCTTCAATTCCTGAAAATTCAATAGTTATCGATGCCCTTCTCGGTTCGGGTTTAGACAGGCCGCTTGAAGGTGAATTAGAAAAACTAATACTTAAACTCAACTCAGTTAATGCCACCCGTGTCAGCATCGATATTCCCACTGGTCTTTTTTCCGACAAAACCACTACAGGGACTACTTTTGCTGCCGATGAGGTACTTTCCTTCGAGTTCCCAAAACCGGCATTTCTCATGCCTGAAAATGCAGGAAAAATCTCAAACTGGGATTTTAAAAGTATTGGGCTGAGGGTATCAGAGGAAATGGCCAGACAATTGAAGAATTACTGGCTATCTACAATTTACATCAAATCGCTATTGAAAAAAACGAATCGATTCAGTCACAAGGGGACGCATGGTACCGCTTTTATTATTGCCGGTCAAAAAGGGTTTTGTGGAGCTGCTGTTTTGGCGGCAAAATCCTGTTTAAGGACCGGCTGTGGGCTGCTTTATGCCCATCTGCCTGAATCTTGTCTTGATATCGTTCAAAACTCCATCCCTGAAGCTATATGCACAACCAATGCAGGTCATGAATTCCTGGAAAGCGACATTTTTCCCCCTGAAAAAACTACGGCAATAGGTGTAGGTCCGGGAATTGGCACCAGGTATTCAACTGCCAGAATAGTTAAAAAAATTATTAAAAATGCAAAGGTGCCCATCGTTATAGATGCCGATGCCCTAAATATTATAGCATCCAAAAATTTAATGGGCTCAGTTCCAAAAAATGCCATACTCACCCCTCATCCCGGCGAATTCAGAAGGCTTTTTGGGAAATCCGCTAACGATTTTGAGGAGCTTGAACTTCAAAGAAAAAAATCAGTAGAGCACAGTGTATTTATCGTATTCAAAGGCGCATTCACGAGAATATCAACCCCTGATGGAATGGTATTTTTCAACTCGAGCGGCAATCCCGGTCTGGCAAAAGCGGGATCGGGTGATGTTTTAACCGGAATCATTACTGCTTTACTGGCGAGGTCCTACTCCCCTTTTGAAGCTGCTGCGATAGGTGTTCACCTTCACGGCTTGGCGGCTGAGCTTGCTATACAACACGAATCTGTTGAGAGCCTACTTGCCACTGATGTCATCAATCACATTGGGAAGGCCTATAAAAAAATAAGATCAGAAAAGAAAGCCGATGAGGAGGTTACGGACATGATTGAACCACCAATTGAATTTTTACAAAAATAAAAAAGATGAAAATAGTAGCCATTACGGGAGCAGGCATCAGTGCTGAAAGTGGATTAAGCACCTTCAGGGGTGCAGGAGGATTATGGGAAGGTCATGACATTATGGAGGTAGCCTCACCAGAAGGCTGGGCAAATAATCCCGAATTGGTGCTTAAGTTTTACAATTTAAGACGTCAACAATTAAAAGCGGTAAAACCCAACAATGCCCATCTTGTACTTGCAGATTTGGAAAAAAGCTTTGATGTAAGTGTAGTAACTCAAAATGTGGACGACCTTCATGAGCGAGCAGGCAGCAAAAATATCATCCACCTTCATGGTGAATTGACAAAAGTCAGATCCTGCTTGGATGAAAGTTACATTATTGAAAAAGAGGGGGATATACTATTAGGTGAAAAATGTCCAAAAGGCGGGCAATTGAGACCTCATATCGTTTGGTTTGGAGAATTGGTCCCCATGATGGATGTAGCGTCGGATGTTGTTCTGACAGCAGATGTAGTAGTGGTTATCGGAACATCGCTACAGGTATATCCGGCAGCAGGATTGGTTTTGATGGCACCACCCCATGCAAAAATATGGTATATCGACCCTCACCCCTCCAATGAACTCAACTCATACTTTGGAGACCGACTTACTGTTTTGTCAACCACCGCCACAAAAGGGATGGAGGTTTTTAAAGAATGGGTCGTGAAGAAATGGGGGTGATTTTTACTCATTACTCTATTTCTATAACTCTTCACAAAATATACCCAAGTTTATCTGAAATCAAAAAGAACTTAGATGACTTCTGATTTTAACTTATGAGTCCGCTCCGAAAACTCTTTTCGTCATGAAAATGAGCGAAATATTCAGGATCGAGGAAGAAGATGAACGAACGGTTCCGTTAGGGGGATGATCCAGAGGATCTTCGGTCTCCTTTATTAACGGTATTGACAGATTCTTTTATGTTGTTCTCTGCAATTACAAGAGGCTTCTTAAAGATAGTGAAAC
>SLKL01000059.1 GCA_007134625.1 Saprospiraceae bacterium | reverse complement strand
TTGCGGATGTCACCCATTATGTTCGTGAGGGTAGTGCATTGGATAAGGAGGCTTTCGAGCGCTCTACATCAGTTTATCTGGTGGACAGAGTCCTCCCCATGTTACCGGAAAAACTCTCTAATAACCTCTGTTCGCTACGTCCCAATGTGGATAGGCTGGCCTTTACTGCACTTTTTGAATTAGACAAAAATACCAAAGTAGTCAGAAGGTGGTTTGGAAAAAGTGTAATCCATTCCAAGAGAAGGTTTACTTATGAGGAGGCACAAGAAATCATGGATCGCAAAGAAGGTGATTTTGTAGATGCGCTACTCGAACTGAATCACATTGCCGGTATATTGAGAGACAGACGCTTCAAAGCAGGTTCCATCAATTTTGAGACCGATGAAGTACGCTTTAAGCTGGATGATGACGGCTACCCGGTAGAGATTTTCGTAAAGGAACGCAAGCCTGTACATATGCTGGTTGAGGATTTTATGCTTCTTGCTAATCGGGAAGTTGGAGCTTTTATCAGTGAGAAAAAAGGTGGCGCTCCCATACCATTCGTTTACAGGGTTCACGATATGCCGGATCCCATGAAAATAGCTGATTTTGCACTTTTTGCCAAGGAACTGGGCTTTACTTTCAATCTGTCCACTCCCCAGAAAATTGCACAGTCCTTTAATCGACTTTCGGAATCAGCTAAAACCAATCAGGCTCTTGAAGTACTACAACCACTTGCTATTCGATCTATGGCTAAAGCCATTTATACAACGGATAATATCGGGCATTACGGACTGGGTTTTGATCATTATTCTCATTTTACCTCGCCCATCAGAAGGTATAGTGACGTACTAGCACATCGAATTCTGGAAAAAAATATCAGTGCCGATTACCGCATGGATAAGGACGATCTGGAAAAAATGTGTAAACACATCTCGGCTATGGAACGACATGCCATGGATGCTGAAAGGGAGTCCATTAAGTACAAGCAGGTGGAGTTTCTTCAGAAAAGAGCCGGTGAGGAATTCGATGGTTATGTCACAGGAATGATTGAAAGAGGAATTTTTGTAGAACTGGAAAATATCCTGTGCGAGGGCCTTATTTCTTTTGATACCATGGATGATTATTACGAAATGACCGGACACCGTTTAGCTGCAAGAGGTCGCAAAACAGGTAGAATCATTAAAATGGGTGACAAGATAAGAGTTAGGTTATTAGACACCGACCTCAACCGAAGGCAAATTGAATTGGAGCTGTTGAAGCATTATGACGATTAATTTGGTTACTGGCTTTTAGCCCTTGGCTAATGGCTTCTTGCTTTGCTGTCTCATGTATTAGCCTAAAAAAGTGGCTTTAACTATTATTTATTTATCAAATTTTCCGTTCACATTTGTTCAATCAAAAAATGTGGTTAAATTTGACGTTCCATTTTAGCAGTGAAGATGGGATAATTAATTTTTCAAGTAAACGCTATAAAAATGAATGTACCAAAGGATTTAAAATACACTAAAGAACATGAATGGATTAGGGTCGAAGGTGATGAAGCGGTAGTTGGTATTACTGATTTTGCTCAGGGCGAATTGGGTGAGATAGTATATGTGGAAGTGGAAACTGTTGGTGAAGAACTCGATAAAGATGAGGTTTTTGGAACAGTCGAAGCTGTTAAGACAACTTCTGATATGTATATGCCAATCAGTGGAGAAGTTCTGGCTTTCAATGACGAGTTAGATGAAGATGGTGAGGATAATCCTGCGGCCATTAATGAAGACCCCTACGGGTCAGGATGGATAGTTAAAATCAAAATTTCTGATCCTGATGAATTGGATGAATTATTGTCTGCGGAGGAGTACGGAGAGTTGATTTCATAAAAAAATGAGATAGAAACCACCAAAATCAAATTGCTATGCATCTTGTAACAAAGCGGTGAAAATAAGTGAGCCGTTTTTACTTTTTTTTGTGGTTGAGTTGGCTGATAACGATCAGTTTTTTACTTTTGATGCCGGGTAAACATTTACCGGAAGCAGATTTACAAATTCCACATTTGGATAAGTATCTGCATTTTGTTATGTTTGCGATGCTTTCTTTTCTTTTTTTACTATTTAGAAAAAGTAAAGTGGATTCAATCGAAAACAAGGAAAAATTTGCAATCATACTCCTGTTTTCAGCTTTTGGAATAATGACTGAGTTTGTTCAGGAGTTTTTTATAGAGGGTCGATACTTTGATATTTGGGACGTGGTTGCAAACGCATTAGGAACAATTGCAGGAGCTATGCTTCTGTTTTGTATAAAAAAATAAATTAACCGGATTATGGAATTAGGAACAAGTCAATTGGTATTAGCTGTCCTGGGGATATTTCTGGCTCTTGTAGCCTTGATTGTCTTATACAGGCTCTGGATGGTTAAGAGATCTGAAAAATTATTGAGTGGAGAAGCATCTCCTCTGCCCTCCGAATTGATCACCGCGAGGAATAAATACCCTTCTCTCAATATTTTTACACAATCTCCATTAATGTTAAGGGTAGGTCTGATGACCTCTTTAATATTGGTTATTTTTGCCTTCAATTGGACACAGTATGAACCTCCGGTAATCATTCCTGAGGATGCGCTGGCTTTTGATGATGAAATTGAAATTGAGCCTCCTAGAACGGCAGAACCACCTCCGCCGCCACCCCCACCGCCACCACCGGGAATTGAGGAGGTCCCGGAAGAAGAATTAATTGATGAAGATCCACCGGAATTCCTGGATATGACTGTGGACGAAGAGACCATTATTGATGTACCTGAAGAACCTGAGGCACCACCACCGCCACCACCGCCACCATCGGAGCCTGAAGTAGAGGAAATTTTTCAGGTGGTAGAGCAGATGCCCAGATTCCCCGGTTGTGAAGACATGTCAGGAACCAATGAAGAGAAAAAAGCTTGTGCAGATCAAAAAATGCTTGAGTTTATTTACAGAAATATCAGGTATCCTGCAATAGCGAGAGAAAATGGAATAGAGGGGCAGGTAGTTGTTACCTTTGTGGTTGATACAGATGGAAGAATTCAGGATCCTAAGGTGGTGAGAGATATTGGAGGAGGATGTGGGGCAGAAGCATTGAGAGTTATCAAAATGATGAATGATATGCCTGAACGATGGACCCCAGGGCGTCAGAGGGGACGTGCAGTTAATGTACAGTTTAACCTGCCGGTTAGATTTACTCTTCAGTAGGTACTCCTGGAGTATAATATAAATAAAGTGGCAAGTCGGATGAATTCGGTTTGCCACTTTTTTTGTCTGACAAAGAAGAACTTACCCAGATTAAAAGATGTCACTTCTACAGACCTTTTTTTATTCCTTTGATATACTTATAAAATATGAGTTCGAATTCCCTAAACTCCATAAGTAATTGTGAGTCCAGGATTTTAAAATGAGCCCGGTATAGAGTATTTTACGCTTGTTCCTTCATATTACTGTGCACCCCCCAACCTTGTAAGAGCGTAGATTGAAAAAAAATTACGCTTCGCGATAATATATGAACTCAAGTAAAGCGATTTTCAGTAAAACTAATGCATGCTTAGGTTAGTCCTCATAATCAGTGATTATCCACTTGAAAGACCTTTTTGGTAGCTACAAATTGATCATCAACCTGAATGCGGATGTGCTGAACAAAAACACCCGTACTGCTGAGTTTGAGGGTGTGGTCCCCGGCATTTTGATTCTCATCCAGAAGCGTTTGTATTAACCTGCCATTGTTGTCGAAGGATTGAATGGTAACTTTTCCTGCAACAGGAATAGTGTATTCAATTATGGCAAAATCATTGAAGGGATTCGGGCTGATGTTGTATTGATAGTAATCCCCATTCTCGGCTTTTTGATCTAAATCTAAGGGGTCGTTTTCCAGCGATGAGCCGGCAATTTCAACAGTCTCTTCCTTAGCAATAAAAGCACCGCCCGTGATTTGTTTTTTACCCAACTCCTCTCTTGTAAAAATAGTCAATAATGGACTTCGGGAAACGGGGGCAGTTGACGTTTTGTACCAACGGTAAATTACTTCCTCCGAAAGATTGTTATCAAGGCTTTTAGAAAATCGAACGCGAACTACTCCATCATAAACTCTGTCTTCCGGTAATATAAGTGTACCATATCCATCCGCCTCAGATTTAAACTTTCCGCTCATCTTCCTTTTCTGACGGTAGTGTCTGATTCCGGAAAAAGTTCCCTCAACGCTGGATTCGAATTCAAATGGAAATGGGAATCGCACAATGGGTTGATCGTAAACCATCAGTCGCTCACCTTTTAAATAACCATATTCAGAAAGCGTATTTCTGTCAGCTCTAATGAAAAAAAGACTATTATCTTCCTCAATAATCAAATTGGCTTCAGGGAAAACAGCAGTCCATTCTCGCTGATTTAAGGGGTGGAGATAGCTTTTTACTTCATCCAATTTTTCCAAATGACTAAAATCCCAGACTTGATTGTATCCTGACAGGCCTGTACTTTTCGGGTTGGTAGTGTGATACAATTGTTGGTCAGCCTGCATATAAGCTTCCTCTGAAAACTGAAGACTTCCCTGTGCGAGAATAGAATTTATTCCAAAAATTAAAAATAGCAGATATGAGTATTTCATTGATTTGGTGAAATTTGATAGCGTTTTATAATTCTTAAGCATAGCGTTTGTCTTATACTGCAAAGGTAATAATTAGATGCTGTATGGAAAAGCAATCCCATTCGCTTAATAAATACTATTCCATTCACTTTTTATTGTTTGCCTCGTTTAGTATGACTGGCAAAAGCTCGTTTTATGTAATATTTGTGTTAATTGTGAAAAAATAGAATATGTAAGATATTTATTTGTTTACCTTTATCGAAAATTTTCATCATGGCATGGCGTAGATTTAATGGACAACCAATTGAAGAACCTATAGTGTCAGTTGTAGAAAAAACCATTCAGGAAGAAACTGAAAAGGGTTTTAGACTTAAAGTCTGTATTGGAACGGATAGCAGGGTAAAGGGAGGCTTAATTGAATTCGCTACTGTAATTGTATTTTTAAGAGAGCATCGTGGTGGTTTTATGTTTATCAGTAATGCCAAGGTTAAAGGTACGATGTCTATCAAGGAACGGATGATTCAGGAAGTAGCAAAGTCTGTTGATGTGGCATACAACCTTTGCGAATTGTTAGACAAATACGATGTCGAACTGGAAATTCATGCGGATATTAATTCAGATCCCGGTTTTGTCTCTAATTCTGCATTGCGCGATGCCATGGGGTATGTCTTAGGTATGGGATTTGTTTTTAAAGCCAAACCGGACGCATTTGCAAGTACCTGTTGTGCCGACAAAATGGTTTAATTATTTTTTACCTCTTTTGGTATTCGTTTTAATCGAGTTGTGCCATGCAGGGGGATAGAAAAGCCGGTTTGATTTTACTATTTCTTTTTCATTTGTAGATGCAAAGTCAATGTTTATCTAATTTGCTGCTTTTATTATCAATAATTGCTTTTCTTTGTGGTTCCTTAATTAAAGGAGTCAAATTATCCGTAAAACATTAAAAAAATATTTTATATGAAAAAATTAGCATTTTCGGTTCTGCTTGCTGTAGCGACCGTTTTCGCGCTTAATGCCCAAGGTCCAAATATTGAATTTGAGGAGTACACTTTGGACAATGGACTGCATGTTATTCTTCATCAGGACAATTCCACCCCAATTGTTACCGTAAATATCATGTATCATGTGGGTTCTAAAAATGAACGCCCTGATCGTACCGGTTTTGCCCACTTCTTTGAACACTTAATGTTTGAGGGCAGTGAAAACATAGCCAGGGGAGAGTTTTCAGAGATAGTTGAGAAAGCTGGTGGTGCATTAAATGCATGGACGAGTTTTGATATAACCAACTATTTTGTTCTACTTCCTTCCAATCAGTTGGAGCTGGGGCTATGGCTTGAATCAGAGCGCTTACTTCATGCTGTGGTAGATTCCATTGGGATTGCTACTCAGAAAAGTGTTGTAACAGAGGAAATGTCACAGGTTAGAGATAATCGCCCTTATGGTAGAATTTTAACTGAGACCATTAAAAGAGCATTTACAGAGCACCCTTATCAGTGGGATGTTTTAGGAGCAGCAGATCATATCTGGGCTGCTGAGGATCACGAATTTGAGGAGTTCCATCAGATGTTCTATGTTCCCAATAACGCTGTTCTGGTAGTAACAGGAGATATTGACAAGGAGGAAACCAAGAGGCTAATTGACTTGTATTTCGGCGACATTCCTGCCGGTACTCAGGAAATTTACAGACCTGATATAGTTGAGCCTGCTCTCACATCAGAACTTCGAGATACTGTTTATGACAACATACAACTACCTGCAGTAATACACGCATATAGAATACCTGCAATGGGAGAAGATGATTTTTATGCGGTTGAAATGTTGGGAACAGCACTTTCAGGAGGTCAAAGTTCAAGGCTTTATAGAAAGCTAGTAGATGAAAAACAATTGGCTTTGACAGTGCAGGCGATTCCGCTTCCAATGGAAGACCCGGGCTTGTTTATCATTTTTGCCCTACCCAATATGGGAGTTGACATACTAGAACTTGAAAGTGCTATTGACGCAGAGGTTGCAAAAATTGCTTCTGAAAAAGTTGATGAAAGAGAAATGCAAAAGCTCTACAATCAATATGAGAGTCGATTGCTGGGTGGGAACAGAACCATGTCTTCTTTGGCTTCAGCTCTGGCCAATTACCACATCATTCATGGGGATGCAAATTTAATTAATACAGAAATTGAGAGATATATGTCAGTTCAGCCTGAGGATTTATTAAATGCTGCACAAAAGTATTTTAATCCCGAAAGAAGAGTAGTGATTCATTACCTTCCAGCTGTTCAATAAATCAACTTTAATTTTTCCAAATAATAAAATAATCGAAAATGAGAAATATGAAAAAAATATTAAGTCTGGCTTTAGTTTTGTTTTTTAGCCATTCTTTAATAGGGCAGGTATTAGATCGTTCTATTCAGCCTGCACCCGGACCTGCTCCAACAATACAGATTGGAGACTTTGAATCCTTCACTCTAGATAATGGACTTACTGTAATCGTCGTGGAAAATGACAAAAGTCCAACCATTTCATGGCAGCTTACCCTGGATGTAGATCCACCAATGGAAGGAGATGCAGTCGGCTATGTGAGTATGGCAGGGAGTGAGATGAGATCAGGTACTGCTAATCGCGATAAGGCAACCATAGACGAAGAGATTGATTTTATCGGAGCTTCCCTATCTACTTCAAGTAGAGGAATGTTTGCTTCAAGTTTAAGCAGGCACACAGAGTCATTACTGGAGTTGATGTCAGATATCCTATTGAATCCCACCTTCCCACAAGAAGAATTGGATAGAGCTATTACACAAATGTTGTCAGGATTATCCACGGTGAGTACTGATCCCAATGCAATGGTTACCAATATGATGACAGCACTTTTGTATGGACCTAACCACCCATATGGTGAGGTGACTACCGATGAAACAGTAAAAAATATTACAAGAGAAATGTTAGTCTCCTATTATGAGACATACTGGAAGCCGAATGTAGCATACCTTGTAATTGTTGGTGATATCACAACCGAAAGAGCTAAAGAATTAGCTGAAACTTACTTCGGTGATTGGGAGCCTGGTGATGTTCCGGAAAAAAATTATGAAGTTCCTTCACCACCTGAAGCAAATAGAGTGGCGTTTGCTAATAGAGCGGGTGCAGTACAGACAGTATTCAGAGTTGCTTATCCTGTAGAATTGACTCCGGGTCATCCTGATTTGGTTAAAGTCAGAGTGATGAACAGTATTCTTGGTGGTGGTGTGTTTTCAGGAAGATTGATGCAAAACCTTCGTGAAGACAAAGGTTATACCTACGGAGCAAGATCTAATATCGGAACAGACAGATTGGTTACCAGTTTTTCTGCAGGTGCTGAAGTGGGTAATAATGTAACAGATAGTGCGATAACTGAGGTTCTATATGAAATGAACCGAATGGTAGTCGAGCCTGTAGATGAAGAAACCCTACAATTGGTTAAAAACTTCATGAACGGTAGCTTTGCCAGATCACTGGAGAGCCCAAGGACTATTGCCAACTTTGCCCTTAATATTAAGCGATTTAATCTTCCTGAAGATTACTACGCAACTTATCTTGAGCGTTTGGAAGCGGTAACTGTTGAAGATGTTCAGGAAATGGCGCAAAGGTATATCAAGCCTAATAATGCATGGATAATTGCTGCAGGAAGCCTTGATGAAGTTGCACCCAGATTGGCTGTTTTTTCTCAAACGGGGGAAGTAGAAGTATTTGATCATTTTGCCAGACCAATTGAAGCCCTGGATGTAGAAATTGGAGATGATGTAACTGCTGAATGGGTGCTTGAACAGTATCTGGAAGCTATTGGTGGAAGAGACAGAATAGAAGCTATTGAAGATTTTACTCATAGAATGAGTGCAGATGTGATGGGTTCTCAAATGGAAAATATCAGCTACAAAAAGCCACCATATCGTTTCAAAAATGAATTATCTGTAGGTGGTTCAGTGATGCAACAAGAGGTTTTTAATACCGATAAAGGTTATATGTCTGCAATGGGGCAGCGAATTGAAACTGAAGAAAGCGAAATCGAATCTAAGCGAATAGAATCGGCTATTATTCCTGAAATGGCCTATTTGGAGGCTGGTTTAGAAATGGAGCTGAGAGGTGTGGATAATGTTAATGACAGACCAAGTTACAGGGTAAGGATAAACCTTCAGGATGGAACACCAATGGATGTTTATTTTGATATGGAAACTCACCTTAAAACAAGGGATGTGGTAACAGTTGAGCAAATGGGTCAATCTACTACTATAACCAATGACTACAAAAACTATGAGGAGTTTGATGGTATTCTTATGCCGACAATTGTTAGTATCTCAGGCTTAATGCCAATAGCCATTGAGATGAAAACTGAGTCTGTAGAAATTAATTCCGGACTAAGCGACGATTTGTTTGAGGTAAAATAATTGATAATAAGTAAATTCTCGCAATGATAAAAGGTGATGAAGTATCCTGTTTAATTTTGCATAGGTCTCTTCATCACCTTTTTTCTTTAATTTAAAAAATATGTTGATAGTAGTTTTAGTACTTGCAGGTATTGGTCTCCTGATTGTTTTTATGGGTATCTCGTATTACAATCGGTTTGTAAGGCTTAAAAACAAAGTGGAAGACAGTTGGAGTGGAATAGACGTCCAATTGAAGAGGAGATATGATTTAATTCCTAATTTATTGGAAACAGTAAAAGGATACGCCACTCATGAAAAAGAAATCTTTAATAATGTAGCAGACGCAAGAGCAAGGGCTTTAGGAGCAGGAGGGAAAGGAGAAAAAATAGCTGCTGAAAACCAACTTACCGGTGCACTTCGTTCTCTTTTTGCTATTGCAGAAAATTACCCCGATCTAAAAGCAAACTCTAATTTTCAGCAGTTTCAACAGCAATTATCAAAGCTGGAGGATGAAATCCAGATGTCAAGACGCTATTACAATGCCACTGTTCGAGAATTTAATACAGGTATCGCTGTTTTTCCCGCGAATATTATAGCCAACTCATTTAATTTCACACCTTATCAGTTTTTTGAGCTTGAAGACCATACGCAAAGAGATGCACCTCAAGTTAAATTTTGAGGCACTAAGAGCAATTCATTAGGACTGTAGGGTGGTGGACTCAGTAAATTTAAGGGGAATCGATGATATTATAAAAAAGTAATTTTTGAAAATGAATCATCTAATGGTGTACTGTCAATCGAAATTCCAAAGCTATAAGGCATTTTCTTTTTTTGCTTTTGTAACAATTCTCTTCTTTTTTTTCAGTGAGGAGATAAAAGCCGAGGCTTTTACGATTAATCACTACAATGTGAAAATTGAGCTTAGGGATAATGGTTCATTTCATGTTACAGAGACTATTGATTTACGATTCCACGAATCGCGAAGGGGAATTCTGAGAAGTATTCCAATTGTATATAGAGATGGTGCCTCAGTCGCAGGACAATCCGGAAGCGCTGTCAGACCTATAGGCCCTACTCATTATCAAATAGTTTTAGAAGAAATTCATGTCGAGGGACATCAGTTTACATACTATAAGGAGGGTGATAATAAGATCATAAGAATTGGAAACCCTAACAGGAGAGTAAGAGGAAGTCAGCAATACATTATTTCCTATACAGTCTGGGGTGGTTTAAATGAGTTTGAAGACACTGTAGAGTGGCCCTGGAATATTATCGGAAATGAATGGGATGCACCCATTGAAAGGGTAAGCTTTGAGATTCAATCTCAGGGAAGCATTCGATTCTCGGAAAATGATATCGTAGTAGCGACAGGAAGAAGAGGAATGCAAGATAGGGATGTACAATTGCAGGTAACTCCAAATAGTATTTCAGGGGAAAGCACGAGGAGTCTTCGGCCCTTCGAAGGTATTTCGATAGTGACGCGGCATCCGAAAACAAGTTTTTCAAACATACACATACCCATAGAAAAACTGGCTAAGGACTACTGGATTCGCAATCAAGATTTTTCTTTTGAGTTATTAGCCCCCGGGTATGTGAAGGTAAAAGAGGAAATTGAATTAGAGGTACTAAACCCCCTGTCGTCTATTTCCAGATTGGTTGCCTATTCAGCCGAAAATAGACAGCGTGAAACACCCACCTTCCCTTTTATACAAAATCTAAAAGTTAGTTCTGCAGGGAAGCAGCTCGAAGCAACTTGGAATCGGGCAGATAAATTTACCCGAATTGTAATAGAACCCTCAGAAGGCAATTCATTTTCAGGAAGACAACTCATCACTCTGGAATACAAGCTCTATGGTATTGATCATCGTTCTGCGGGTGGGGAGTTTTTCAGGGTTTTTCCTGCACATTTCTTGCCTGCTGCTCCTGTCAATAATTTGGATGTCAGAGGGCGGGGACAAACATCGGATTCTTTTACTTTTTTAGCAGGAAGAAAATCCGCTACTCAAAAAGCATCTTCCGATTCATATGCCATGCGATTTGAATACCCTTCAGTCAGACCCGAATATGGTGTGATCCAAATAGCAGGAAAAAGTGGTGTTTTTCAGGAAGACAAACAGCCCATTCAGGTCTTTGGCTGGAACTATGTGGTGGAGAGTATGGATATAGATGTGGATATCAATAACAGACAGCTTGTCGATATCAAAAGAGAATATAATGTAGTTAACTCTTACATTATGCCGGAAAATAGTTTTGAACCTGTTTTTCAACAAAGATTTAAGGTGCGATCAGATTATTTTTCATCGACCTTTATTCCGTCTTCATGGAATCTGCTGGATCGAAGAGTTCGACCTATTTCAAGAATGGAAGCCGAAAATGGGAGTTTTACCGGTATGGGTGGCGGGTATCAGACATTGGAAACCCCTGTTGAATTCAGAAACAGTGAGTCATGGACAAATTCAGATAAAATCAGTTATAGTGGTCTGTTTACGAAAGACAGAGAATCTGATGAAGCCATTCTCAGAGTTCCTTTGGTTAGTAAAACAGCTGACCCGTTAAAAGAACTTAATATCAGAATTAATGGAGATCAACTCAGTTCCAGAGATTTAGTGAGTGCAAGGATTAAAGTTGGACAAAACCAAAGCATCCCACTGGAGTTCAGGAATGGAGACTGGGTTTCCGGTAAGCCTGTCGCATTAGCAGCAGGAGAATCGGCAGTACTGGAAGTCAGAGGTCCACAGGGGTTTGCCGGTCGTTTGGGCGTGGGTGATTCTATTTATCTTTTTCTCAGGAATAATGTTCCCATTTGGTTGATCTTCATCGTAGGGTTTGTTCTGTATTTCCTGTGGAATAGGATTGGTCGAAACGAAAAAGAGGCAGCAGTGGTACAGTTTTATCCTCCTGAAAAAATTACTTCAGCAGAAGCCGGTTTACTTTGGGATGATAAATTGCACAGGAAGGATCTCGTTTCTCTTGTATATTATTGGGCAGGAAAGGGTCATCTCGAGGTAGAAGAGGTAGGCGAAGGCAAGAGTATGGATTATCGATTTAGAAAATTAAAAGACCTTCCCAAGGATGCAAGATTATTTGAAAAAACATTTTTTGGAGGCTTATTCTTTAAGGATGAAGTGCTGTTGAGCGAACTACGCAGGAGGTTTGCAGGAACAATGCGCTTAGCCCATAAAGATTTAATGGAACACAGCAAAAAGAACGACTTCTATGTGCCCGGTTCGAGAGGGTTTGGTTGTGCTTTAAAGAGTTTGGGTATTCTTCTGTTGTTATTCGGTGTTTTTGGTTTAGGTATTGCCTTTTTTACAGGTTATTGGTCCTATGCGGTTGCACCCCTTACTATCTCAGTTTTATTATTAGTCTTCGGTAAAATGATGCCCAAAAAAGGTCCTTTTGGATTTAAGAAATATCAGAAATTACTTGGATTCAGAGAGTTTGTAAGAACTGCTGAAATTGACCGCATCAAAGCATTGTATAAAGATAATCCGGGATATTTTGATAAAACTATTGCCTACGCCATTGTATTTGGGTTGGGGAAACAATGGGCGGAAAAGTTTGAGGGATTAATGACTGAACCGCCTTCGTGGTATAAGTCAAATAGAAGGGGAGCTGATTTCTCAACCATCTACTTTACCAATGCATTGATCAACAGTATGCACAGAATGAACTACAACATGAGTTTACCAAGTGCGTCAAGTGGGGGAGGAGGTTCAAGTTGGTCCGGTAGTGGTGGTGGAAGTGGTTTTGGCGGTAGCTTCGGATCCGGTGGCGGATTTGGAGGTGGTGGTGGGTCGAGTTGGTAATTAGGCTAACAAAACTTGTGAAGGAGCTTATGTTATTTCGCGCTTTAGACCTGTATTTCTTAATGTAATCCTTATTGAGTTTAAATTTCGTAATGGTTTAAAAAAAGATTGAACACCGAACAAGGAACACCGATATGCGATTTAAGAAGTACTTTAGAATTAAGAAGTCCTATAGATAACTCTCTAGAGAAGATTAAGTA
>SLKL01000432.1 GCA_007134625.1 Saprospiraceae bacterium | reverse complement strand
TCTCTATTTCCTTAAAGACAAAAAACGCATAGCGTGGATTGAAGGCGATAAAAGTCAGTCGAGACCGTTGTTTACTCCCAATAAAAAGTTGGCATTAATTAATCCCAATATCCAACTAAATGATACTGCGTCCAGGGCTTTTCAATTTGTAGGAAATCTCAATGCATCTGAACATAAAATTTTATTGTCTGTGATAATTTATAAGTTGCTTGAAAATGAATAATTTGTAATCTTAGGCTAAGCTTTTAGTCAGCAATTTTAAAAAATACCTTTTACTTGAAATAGGATTTAAACAAATCAATTCTTTATTTTGTATTACATTTGCATTAAGGCAATGAAATCAAACTTGTAAGCATGAAAGTTTTTGATAAAGTAAGGCTTGTTGTATATCGGATTCAGGAAAAGGGGCTGGAAGTATTTCTGGTTGATTCTGAAGATAATACAAATTCAGAAGAATTTTTTACTATACCCGAAGGTGAGTCAACTCAGTCTTTTATTCAGGCGGTTTCTGACTCCGGTTTAAAGTTAATAAAACTTGATCCGGTAACTCAGGCTAACGGAACAAAAGTTGCTGCTTACGCTATAGAAGGTGATTGGCATGACCTTCCATCGATTAAGGCCATGGTGAACAATGATATTGAAAAAATGAAGTCTAAAATCCTTGATTTCATTCCTGAGAAAAAACCCGGTGCCTACGTTCTTGTCAAAGATGCTTTCAAAAAGGTACTTCCCTATGAATATTCCATTCTTAAAGAATTAAAGGAAATTCTCACGGAAAAAAACAGCATTCAAAACATTTGATTAATCCACTTTAGTGAAAACAGTCGATACGCTACCCGGAACTGAATTCAAACTGCCCGGTCTTGAAAGTTTATATAAGGGCAAAGTTAGAGATGTTTATTTCTTTCGCGATAAAATAGCTTTGGTTGCAACGGATAGGATTTCCGCTTTTGACCATATTTTGCCTAAGCCTATTCCCTTAAAAGGATTAATTCTCAATCAACTTGCAGCTTACTTTTTAAAAGCTTGCTCTGAAATTGCTCCCAACTGGCTGGAATCAGTACCGGATCCTAATGTGTCTGTCGGTAAAAAATGCGAACCCATAAAGATCGAAATGGTTATCAGGGGGTATTTGGTAGGACATGCCTGGAGAGTTTACAAAGCTGGAGGACGCCAACTTTGCGGTGTCCAATTACCCGAAGGCATGAAAGAAGCTGAACCTTTTCCACAGCCGATCATAACACCGGCTACGAAAGCAGATGAAGGGCATGATGAGGATATCAGCAGAGAGGAGATTTTGTCAAAAGGAATTGTATCAGCTGAGGTTTACGAAAAAATGGAGGATTATACCCATAAGTTGTTTAAAATGGGTACCGAAATGGCAGCTGAAAGGGGTTTGATACTGGTCGATACAAAATATGAATTCGGTTTTTCTCCCGATGGTGAATTAACCTTGATTGATGAAATCCATACACCGGATAGCTCTAGGTATTTTTATGCTGACTCCTATGAAAAAAATCTTAAAGCAGGAAAACCCCAGAATCATCTCAGCAAGGAATTTGTTCGGGAGTGGTTAATGGAAAACGGTTTCCAGGGCTTGGAGGGTCAGCAGATTCCTGAAATGAAAGATGATATACTCGAAAGTATTAGTCAGCGTTATCTCGATCTTTACCAACAGCTTACCGGTGAATCACCGATTATACCCGATGGTACGATACCCAGTCTGGAAAGAGTAGAAAAAAATCTATTGAATTGGTGCGCGGAGCAAAATCCTTAATTGCATTAGGCTCATAATTAATATTGACTAACCTTTGTCTAAGTACATGACAAAAAATTGGAAGATAACAGAACCTTTATTTCTTAGTTTACCTAGCCGTAGGCAAGGCGAAGGCGCAAAGAAGCCGCAAAGTTAAGTTTACCACGTACCGCGTGGCAAAGTAAATGTGGTTATTTCAAGTTGTTTGGCAATCAAAAACACATAGTTTCTTGCATAAAGATTTTAAATTACTCAATTGTCTTAGCGACAACTTGGCTACAATATTGATTAATTGCCTAATTAAAATCCTTAATTGCCTTTCAGGAAATTTTCAAGATATTGAAAATATGGTCCTAACTTCCCATCAACTGCAACAGTTGCTCTGAGTAAAACTTCACTTTCTTCTTTTTTTAACTCGGGCAAAATATGCTCAATGAATTGCGATCCAAAAGACTCCGATGCATCACGCGGAAGTTCATTTGGCAGATTGTCAACCGCCATCATATCAATTGAATTTTCTCCATAAGGCGAACACTCCTCCATTGTATTTTTATCGACTCCATAAACTGGCTCTGCAATGGTACTGGGTCGAATGGTGGTTGGAATGGAGGAAACAGGCGCTATATCACAGGTGACATCAGCTATCGTTTTAATGGAAAATTCAGGTTCTTTCAAATCAGCCGGTTTAAAGAATGCAGGGGCATTGTTGTCCCAATAAATACCGTTGATAAATACATCAGCTTTTGAGAGGAATGGCTGAAATGCTGATTCATATTCAGAGGGGTTGTTGTAAAAATCCTGTATTTCGAACGTAGTTTTATTTTTATGTTTAACATATTCATTCGCTCTAATCTGACAATATACAGCTTCAGTAGCTTCCCTGTTTAAGAACTCATCTGAATTGATTTTTTTAAACCCCATATCATTTAACACTTCAGCTGCACCCGTGGATACTCTCCCATATCCGGTTAATATGACTTTCATTTTTGGGAACTGAATCTTTCGGTAAATTGCTTTCGCTTCATTGTAGTTTTTCATGCCCTTCATACGGGGCAACTCAAAAAGCCCGGTTCGTTTGCCATATGCCATGATACCATTATGCGCACCGACCATACCGGCAAACCTCCCAAAAGCAATTAACCTCTGTCCTTTTTCATTGGTCAGTACCTCATAATCAATAAGTCTGATTTTTTTTCTGATAATCTCCCTTAGCAGATCGCGATTATATTCTTGCTCCTTAATAGTATGAGAAAAAAAGAAATAAGTTTTATTTTCGATAAGGGCTTCTAACTTCACTTCTTTAACTCCAAGTAATACATCACAATCACTGACATCGTCAACCAATGGCACTCCGGCTTTTTCAAATTCAGTATCGTTGAAAGAACGCTCATTTGACCTTTGAGCTACAATATTCCATCCCTCTTGAATAAGTGTTGCAGCTTGCTCCGGTATTAGTGGACATCTTGAATCACCCGGAATTTTCGTCTCTTTTATAATGCCAATCTTCATCTTACTTCTATTTTTGAGGGTGTAAAAATAAGCGTATAAAAAGAAAAGATCGGTCATCAGGGTTTTTATTTTTTTACTAAGACATTATAATGAACTACTCTTTAACTTTACACCATTCAAAAAAAGGCTTTGTATTCCACATTGGACTAACACCTAAAT
>SLKL01000463.1 GCA_007134625.1 Saprospiraceae bacterium | reverse complement strand
AGGAATGGGTTAACCCCTGGGTTTTGATAAGTTTGGGTGTATATTTATTAATGGCAGTAGTCGCAATTTTAGGCTTAAGAAAAAAGAGTTTTTACTCATTTTGGATAATTTACTTTCTGGCAACTTTATCAATCGTTTCCAATGTATTTTTTCCGGTAGGTACGTTTATGAATGAGCGTTTTATCTATATTTCCTCATTTGCCTACTGTGCTATACTTACCTATTTTTTCATGAAAGACCTTCCTGATATTCTATTGCCCGGAAGAAAATGGGTAAAGCCGGTAAGTATTGTTGTTATGGCCATTCACGTCTTTGGATTTGCTATTTATACTCAGTATAGAATCCCCGCATGGAGTAGTCCGGAAGCCTTGAATAGCAGTGCAGTAATTGCCAATCCCAATAGTGCAAGAGCAAACCTATTTTATGGGACAGTCTTGTTTAATAAGTATCGCGATGCCTCAGATCAAGATGAAAAAAACCGATTCTTAAATATGGCTGATCATTTTATTGGTCGTTCTTTACAAATACATCCTTCTTACAATCAGGCTCTGCAAATGAGTGCAGGTATTGCAGCAGAACGTTATCGAAATCATAGTGATTTAGATCGCTTATTAATGGAGTTCAAGAAAGTTTTGGAAGTTAATCCGAGAATTCAATTTGTAAGAGAATATATGGAGTATCTCAATCAACGGGTTTGGGCTAGAGATAAGCTTACTGATTTTTATTATGATCTTAGCTATAACTACCTTATGCCTGCCGGATTTATTAATGAGGCTGCTTTTTATCTTCAGTATGGTCTAGAAGTAGGTCGTGAAGACGCACGGATAAATTATGCTATTGGTGTGGTAATGGAGAAAGTTGGTAGATTGGAAGAAAGTGCCTTTTATCTTCAACGAGCATTTGAGTTGGATCCTGACAATGCTAGAATTCATTACGCAATCGGAAGGGTCATGGAAAGAATCGGTAGAACCGAAGATAGTTTATATTATTTGGAGAGAGCGAAAGAATTAGATCCAACACTATTTGAGTAGCATATGAACGAGCAGGAAATAGTTTTTCATATAGCATTGAGTCGGCTAAAGGGTCTGGGTAGCAAAAACTTCAAGCGTTTACTGAAGGAATTTGGTTCTGCATCCCAAATCGCCGTAGCAAAAACTAGGGAAATTGCCGCTTTACCTAATTTTGGTGAACATCTCGGAAGATTGATTAAGAATGAATTGAACCTTGAGGAGGCCGAGAAAATATATAAGGCTGAATCAGATAAAGGTGCCCGTGTTCTCGCCTATTCAGACCCGTCCTATCCTTCCCGTTTAAGACGCATGGCAGACGGGCCAATTGTTTTGTACTACAATGGAAATCAGGATCTCAATCCCAGACGTACTGTTGGTATTGTTGGCACAAGAAACCCAACCGAGGAGGGACTGGATCAGGTCAAAAAACTGGTAGCTGAACTTAAATCATTGAATGTGATTACGATAAGTGGCCTTGCTTATGGTGTTGATGGTGCTGCTCATAAGGCTTCACTCGATAATGAGATTCCTACGGTGGGTGTGCTTGCCGGTGGTTTATCCAATATTTACCCTCCAAGCCATTTTAATCTGGCAAAAAGGATGTATGATTTGGGAGGTTTGCTTACGGAGTTTACTAATGATACAGAGATGATCAGGGAGAATTTTCCTGTTCGCAATCGCATCATTGCAGGACTGTCAGATGCCTTAGTGGTAGTGGAATCCAAAGAAAAAGGAGGATCAATGATTACAGCTCAACTGGCTTTTGATTACAACAGATTTGTGTTTGCTTTTCCGGGAAGGACTACAGATGACAAATCTAAAGGCTGTAATCTATTGATAAAAAATCACGTCGCATCGCTTATTGAAAGTGCTGCAGACATTGCCGAACAGTTGAACTGGGATCTTGGTCCTGAAGAGGTTGGGCTGTCGCAAGGCTTATTATTTACCGACATGAGTGAGGACGAAGTAAGATTAGTGGATATCATACGCGAAGAGGGCAGAAGAATACATATCGACAGGCTTTCCGTTTTGAGTAAATACCGATCGGGATTATTAGCCAATTTATTACTTGAACTCGAGTTAAAAGGAATTATTCAATCTTTACCGGGGCAAATGTATCGTTTGAGAAATTAAACTAGGAAAGAATTAGTGATTCTTTAATTCTAAAATACTTCGCAAATCGTCTCGTCCACAAGACGAGTTTAATCGGTGCTTAAACTCTTTTTAGAACCGTTGAGAAATTAAGGCTCATTAAGGCTTGCATTGAGGAATACTAATCTGAAAGAGAATTTAAGTTTAAACTTTTCTACCGTTATCTTTAAGAATTTTAACCACCTCCTCCTCGCTGATTTTAGCAGCTTTTGCCAACTGAGCAATTCCAATCCCATCATCAAATAAGGCTAAGGTCATTTCGATTTTTCCTGCCTCTTTTCCCTTATGGATTAATCTTTCATAGGTAGTCATAACTTTATCTTTTATTGGTGGTGAAATGTTTTCAAAAACATCTGCCAATTCTTTTTCTGTTATATCTGTGATTTCAAAAATGTAAACGACAATGAGGTTTAAAAAGTTCGTGTATTTGTCATCAGATGGGAATATTGATAAAATACGATTAAAATCCTTAACAGCGGATACTGGATTTTCTATGAGTTTTTGTGCAGTAATGGACGCAGCAAGCATGCTGTTTCTTATTGTGTTAATATGAGATTGAGATATCAAATTTAAAGCAATGAATAAATACTCTAATTGGGGAGCAAATTTTTGTAAGGATTCCGGATACTCTTTAAAGTGATGCAACAAATTCGGCACTTCCCACTTCTGTTTTCCTTGATAATAGATCAAAGGTATAATTAATTCAAGCTTTTTATTTTGCCTAATAATTTTGAAATAATGAGAGAACAGGTAATGCCCAACTTGGAAGAGCACGTAGTTGTCCTGACTGGATTTGTGTTCAAAGAGAAAGGCAATTTTAAGATTCCTATTCTTTGTTTTTTTACAGGTATTTTTAGAATTAGATCTGAAAAATACTCCTTCATTTCATTGTCGAGATAAGAATCATGTGAAACCTTTAAGCGTGACAAATCCAGTTCCTTGACTATTTTTTCAGGCAAAAACTCCTCAACAAAAGCCTGAGCTCTTTCCGGATCGGAAAAAGTTTCTCTGACAAATTTGTCATGAGGATTGTGAAGCTTTTTACTCATGAGGTAAAGATAAGGAAAATTGACCTTAATTTCCCAATGGAGTTTTTTAGAACCATTAAGAAATTAAGGCTCATTAAGGATTGCATTAAGAATCACTGATCTAAATTCATTTCAATCATAAAATACTTCTTAAATCGGCGTTCGTTAATCGGTATTCAGCGTTCAATTTCTTATCAAAACCATTAAGAAATTAAGGCTCATTAAGGGAAACATT
>SLKL01000456.1 GCA_007134625.1 Saprospiraceae bacterium | reverse complement strand
CACCATGTAGCTAATGTTTCCCCTGAAAATACCGCGCTTTACTGGAATGGTCAGTACAATGGTGAAAATGCGTCTGAAGGTGTGTATGTTTATATGCTGGAGTATGAAGATGCAGGTGGCAGGAGTGTTGTGAGGACCGGGGAGGTGTTGTTGGTGAGGTGAATTAGGTATGAAACTTAGATTTTTTCTGTACTTTTTCAGGGTTTAGCTTTTAAAAAACAAGGACCTCAGGCAACCTTTTAGTGTTTTATGTTATATATAGGGAGTAAAAGGTTCAAATGAAAATAATCCTACCTCTTCTTTTCTTTTTATCCTCTTTCACTTTTCTCAGTGGGCAATGTGACTGTCCAACTTGCCCTGAACAGCTTAATCCGGGAGTAGGAGGTGGAATTATTTCTGAAATTGAAGTTTCCGGAGCCACTAATCCCATAATTGGTACTAACGGTCAGGGGATTCGATCCATACGATTACATTTAATTCATGCTTCATTAGAGGAAATTGATGTTATTTTTAGTGTGCCGGGCAGCCCTTTTCAATTCAGTCGTTTGATTGAACAAAGCGGAAATTCCAGTCCGGATACAGTGACTCTTGAGGTTTGTTTTATTAGTTGTAATGAAGTGGCGGAGCCGGATTCCGGCTTTCCTGAAACTTTTGATAGTGGGGCCGGTTATGGGAATGATTCTATCTATACCGGTTCATATTATCCATCACAAGGTGTTAATGGATGTTTTAATGATAGGTTTGATGGGGTATCTGTAAATAGAACCTGGCGGTTAGCTATTAGTGGTAGCCCCACTTTTGGTGGTACTTTGGTAAATTGGGAGATAGATTTTTACGATAATGATGGAACTACTTGTGAGCCTTTTTGTATAATACCAATTAGTGATTGCGGTGCCAATGCGGGGGATATTGTTTCTTCACAATTCACCTTTTGTGAAGGCTCACCAAGTTTAAATCTGGATATACCGGTTGATTTTTTCGGGGACGAACCGGACCCTTTGGAATTTGATTACTATTTTGTCATTGCCGATGAAGATGGAGTCATCATTGATTTCCTGGAGGATCCTGATCTGACAGATTTTGACCCCGGAATCTATAGCGTGTGTGGCTTGTCGGTTTTGACAGATGATTTTCCTCTTATTCCTTTACCCAATGGGAGTTTTTCTCTTGATGATCTAGAAGATGATATTGAGGATGAGATTTACTGTGCTGATCTCTCAGAGGATTGCTGGACAATTATCATTGTAGAAGATGACTTTGATCCCCAAATAAGCGGGCCTGACACAGTATGCGTAAATGAATCCGTAACTTTTACTTTAGAGGGCCTACCTGTGGATGATTGGACGAGTGGATCAGTTGAGGGCCCGTTTTTAAATCTGGAATTTAATTTACCCGATATTGAGGTGGCCTGGGGCCCGGGTGGTGACATCAGAGAAATATGTTACTCTTTTTCCAATGTATGTACTACCGGTACGGTGTGTAAAGAAGTTTTTATCATTCAACCACCAGTTTTCTCTATCTCAGGACCACTAGAGGTGTGCGAAGGTGTAACCTACACCTATGATATAGACCCTCCTGCTCCTGCGGGTACTTCATGGGATGTTACCTTAACCGGTGGGAACGTGATTAGTGTATCTGATGATGGCTTTGAAGCAGAGTGGTTTGAAAATGGAGGGAGTAATTTTGGTGTAATTGTGCTGACTGGAGGTCCTTGTGGGGATTCGCCTCCCAACACCATAGATGTTAACCTGGTATCGGTAGATCCACCGAATCTCAATTTGCCTGATGAGTTATGCTTAGATGGAGAAGGTAGTGTTTTTGTGCCTTTTGATCCCTTGGTCGATGAGTATTTCTGGTCGGGTAATGGAATCACAATTATTTCAGGTCAGGGTACTAATGGTCCGGTTGAGTTTACTGTAGATCAATTGGGTGCGGTGGAAGTTTGTTTGGATCTTATCACTTCATGTGGTGCTGTGGATCCAATATGTGAGACCATAAATGTAATTGAGCCTCCGAGTCCGGAAATATCAGCAATAGATCCGCAATGTGAATTTGAATTCAACTTGGTGGCAGACATAGGTGCCGGATCAACAGGACAGTGGACGCAAAGTGGAGGTCCCGGTGGAGTGGATATTATAAGTCCTCAAAATAGCACGACTGATGTTATTGTTTCAGAGTCCGGTGTTTATACCTTTGAATTTACTGAGGACAATGGGAGTTGCGAAGGCAGTGCTGAAATTGAAGTGGAGATATTGCCTGCACCGGAAGTAGAAGAAGGAGACTTCTTTTGTGCCGGTGGAGAATATGAAGTTGAGTTGATCATATCCGGAGGGTTGCAACCTTATTTTGTCGAGGGGGTAGAAATAGCCGGGGATGTATTTTTATCCGATCCAATAAGTAGTGGCGAGCCATATGTTTTTGTAATTACGGATGCAAATGGCTGCGAAACTCTGGCAGAAGGCTTAATCGAATGTCCCTGTGTAGCGGATGCAGGTACCATGTCTCCGGAGCAACTCGATATTTGCATTTCCTCAGGAGATCCGGCTGTAGGAATACATAATGGAGATGCAGAATTTGATATCAATGACATTGGAGTTTATATTTTACATGACAATTCTGGTCCATTTTTAGGTAGTATCATCGAAATTAACGAAACCGGAATTTTTGAATTTCAGGCAGGGATAATACCCGGTGAGACCTATTATATTTCCTACGTAGTCGGACTTGAGGATAATGGTACTATTGATTTGAATGATCCTTGTTTATCAGTGGCAACAGGTCAGCCCGTTGTTTTCTACGAAGATCCGGTGGCTGAAATCGTATCTTCTGCCAGCTTTTGCCTGGAAACAGGGTTTCTGGAAGTGGATGTATCGTTTGATGTTACTTTAATTTCCTGGACACAGACTTCAGGCCCGGGGACTGCTAATATTCTAAGTCCCAATCAGGCTTTTTCTCAAGTGATTTTTTCTGATGCCGGAATTTATACTTTTGAGCTTTTTGTAGCCAATCCTGCCTGTGATCTCACTTTGGAATGGGAAGTTGAAGTGTTTGATAATCCCACAATTACAAATACTTCAACAGAATGCTTAAACCTCAATGAATATATTTTGACACTTGAGCTGGAATCTTTTGTGGACATTATATCCATAAACTTAGCGGGTGATCTGGATGGCAATATATTTACCTCCGAAGCTCTGGACCCCAATCAGATTGTCAATATTGTTATTGAGGATGAAAATGGTTGTATCACCGAACTGGACTTTGGTCCTGTTGATTGTTTTTGCCTGAATGAAAGCGGTAGCATGCAAAATGAACTGCTGAGTGTTTGCATAAGTTCGGGAGACTCAGTTTTAGCTACATACAACAATGATGGAGTACTCCAAACTGGTGATATCGGACTTTTTTATCTACACGATAATCCGGGAGCGGAATTGGGAACT
>SLKL01000355.1 GCA_007134625.1 Saprospiraceae bacterium | reverse complement strand
ATAATCTTCAACTTGAGATGCCAATAGTCAATGCTCCATTTGTGGATGTTGAAGCAGTACTACTAGAGGATGAACTAACCGGAAGGGAAATGCCAAGAATAGGAATAAAACAGGATGTAAGTTATACCATGGAACATGGTTGGTTGACAAGGCATGGCAATTATTCCCTTTGGGGTATGACCCTGCGTAGTGAAAATGCCAAGTCAATGAGCATTAGATTTGACGACACTTATTTGCCTGAAAATGCAATCATGTATTTATTTAATAAAGAATCTGGATTTATCGTTGGACCTATTGGTAAAAGTAATTTCAGGAATGGTGCTTTTAGGTCTGATTATATAAATGGTGATCATGTTGACATTCTTATATTTTTTCTAATAAATGAGTTTAATAAAGGATTTTCTATGAACATTTCCTCCTACGATCATGGGATTTCCGCGTTCAAACAATATGACCCTGATTTTGAAACTTCAGGAGATTGTAATATTAATATAGCATGTGAATCAGGGTGGGATTGTCAGAGTAATGCAGTATGCAAAATTATTCATAGTACGATAGGATCATGTTCTGGAGTTTTAGTTAACAATGATTGTTGCGATGCTACACCATATATTCTAACTGCAAACCATTGTACTACTGGAAGACCTGTTGAGGATTTTTTGTTTCGATTTAATTATCAAAGTCCTCAATGTGATCCAAACGAAGAGACTCATCCTTCCATGTGGATTGTATTATTTGGCTCAGATTTAAGAGCTAATTGGGTAGGTACAGATTTTGCTTTATTAGAGTTGGAGAGTGAATTAAGCCCAAAAAATTCATTTTCATTTGCAGGTTGGGATAGGATTAGTACATTTACTCAAAATTCAACATGCATTCACCACCCATCAGGAGATGTAAAGAAAATATCTTTTGATTATGATGCAAATACAATAGTTGGGAATTATCATAGAGTAATTTGGGATGATGGGACTACCGAACCAGGAAGTTCCGGTTCACCTCTATTTAGGTCGAACAAAAGAATAATTGGACAACTTTCTGGAGGTACTGCTAGCTGTCTAAATTCTAGTGGATGGGATGATTTTGGTAGATTTGATGTATCATGGGATGGCAATGGCACACTGGATTTGAGGTTAAGAGATTGGTTAGGTTCTTCCACCAATCGTATGACTTTGGATTGTATGGAGCACCCAATTATTGAGGGACCGGATATTCTGTGTAATGAACCAAAAGTGTTTAATTTGATAAACAATATGCCGTGCATTAAAGACGTCGAATGGAAAGTAACCCCTCCAAATTTATTTAATTCCCCTACCAATGGAATAGGGAATACAGCTAATTTAATTGGTAATCCAAATATAAATGGAAGTGCGACAATCACATTTACGCTTACATCAGATGGGTGTGATCCCATTCTAATAGAAAAAGACTTTTGGGTAGGAAAGCCTCAAGCATTCACAGCATATCCTGATCCAGTAATTTGCTTAGGACAATTTGAACAATTTATAATCCCCGAGTCACCTGGAGCTCAAACCTATCACCTGCAGTCATCATCACCATTTTTGTGGATATCAACTCATTCTCCCACGCCCTATGTACCAATAGATATTTTTGGATCTCAGACTGGAATATTTCCATTGCAATTAATTGTAACAAATGATTGTGGCAGTAGTATGGCAACTATATTTGTAGAGGTTAGACGGTGCAAAGGCGATGATGGTGGGTTTGAACCAATAAGTCAATATAAAAATAATCAAATAGTGAGATCAAGCTATGATGTTGGTATTTCTCCCAACCCGACCAATGACTATTTTGAGGTGTTAATTTCCGGCTATGAAAAAGGAACCTGGGTCAAAGTAAGTTTAATTTCTACAGACGGCAGGTTGCTAAAATCCAAAGAGGAGCAATCTCAATCATTCAACATAAATATCTCCGATCTCCCGGTCGGGATTTATATTTTGAAACTAAACATAAATGGTTTATATTTACACAAAAAAATAGTAAAGTTATGAAAAAATTGATTTTAACTATAGGATTTTTATTCTCCATGCAAGCGGTGTTTTCTCAATCAGAGTCCATTGGAGATTGGATATTTAGTGTAACTTCAGGTATAGAAGCACATGACAAACGGCTATTCAATGGTTCAGAAAGTGAGATGCTGCTTGAGATGCAGCCTGAGTTTTTTGGAACTTATCATGTTGGACTGAGTGTCCATAGAAAATTCTTAGAGAGAAATAAACTTAAAAGTTTTATAGGAGTTGGGGCAAGCTACGAAAACGCAACATTTATTAGACCTTTTAATCACTTTTACTTTCCCGGAGATTCAGTTAAGATTCTATATTTTCTGAATAACTATAAAAAGTATAGTACGAATCTCTCTTTGTTTATTTCATATGATTTTGGTTCAGATTGGATTTTGTCAGGCGAAGCAAGATCAAACTTTCTTATATACAGAGAATTAAGCAATTCAGCTGTAAAATTTTCAGAAACCACTTTTGAACTGGACTATATAGAAATAAGACTTGGGGTAAATAGAAGAATAGGCAACTTTTTAATAGGTGTAAATTCGAGGGTGTTTAATTATCAAAAAATTGATAAGATAATATTTAATGAGCTAATTAAAGATCCAAGAGTAGATGAAAAATGGGAAAGGTATAATCCCTTGCGTTTTGATTTGACGGTTGGGTATATGTGGTGATTAACAAAAGAATAGGTTATTAGATTTAGTCCTTACCTGAATATTCCGGAATCTATTAGGTAAATTTTGTAATTGGTGATTCTTAGCCAGCAAATATACTTGTTGTCTAAAAGTGCAAAAAATAAGATAAATCCGGTGAGTTGGGTAACCTTCAGGAATTAAAGCTTAGATACCCATTACCCACAGCTAAAGACCTATAAGGTCTATACGCACCTTGTAGGTCTCCATACACAAAACTCATTCAATCTTTTTCTGATCTTAGTTATAGCGAATGGTAGAAACCATATGATTATAAAATTCTTGGCTATGATATAAACTTTTCTGGCTTCAAATTATGCTTTTGCTGCAAACCTATCTCGTCTTTTGGACGAAAATCATCCCGCTTGGCTTTTGGAGTTCTATTGAAGATAGATCAGAACACATCTCTTCTCAATAAAAAACCTGAGAGGTCTTAAAGTACCTCTTAGGTTTCACTACCGAAAACTGAATATTTTTATCTATCGCAAAGTTTTTTAGTTTTTCTAGCCGTCATTAAATCCAACTCGTAACATTTAACTTCCACAATATTTTAGATCAATAGCCTTTGAAATTCAATTTAGTTTAGTAAAAAGTTATTATATTTGTCCAGTAAAATTTCGTTAATTTCTTCAAATGTACACCACTCCGACATACAAAAACCAAGCAGGGAGCACCCACAGTTCAGAACATCCTATATCCTTCTGTTCTTCCCGGCTGTATGGACGTTGTGGGTTTTAT
>SLKL01000289.1 GCA_007134625.1 Saprospiraceae bacterium | reverse complement strand
TTTTCAATTGATTGTAGCTATTTCATCCCCTTCACAACTAAAGGAAGCAAAAAATTGTATCCCTTCTGATGCTGATATTTTTTACTTTTGTTAGATGCGATTAAGCAAAGAAGATATAAAAACGCTGGTCAATGGCTTTTTTCAATCAGGTATTGAGAAGGATAAAACTCTTTTAGAAAATGAGGATGTGAACACCCTGCATCCCGTAGAGTTATTCCTGAATGATCTGATTGCACTCAATTTTTCCTTAAAAAATGAGTCAGCTTCCACTTCGATAACTGACGAGAAAAACCACTGTTTTTCCCCTTATAAAACAGGCCTTGAATTAACTAAGAATAAACATGCAGACCACCTTAGCGAATATTTACACCTCTGCAGGTCGTATAAAATGCATCTGCATCCTGTAGTTGCTTTTTACCATTTTATGCAAAGTAACAAAGCGCATCACAAAGCTATCATCCTCCAACATTCCAATAAATCTACAATTGACAAATTGGTGGAAAAAGGATTACTCAATCCTCTGCTTTTTGATAGTGAAAATAATGCTGAACTATCTAATCAGGAATTGTTGTTGCAAATGTTTTTGAAGTTTAGAAATGAGGAATACAGAAAAGGAATTTACAACAAAATTGAGCAACTCCAGGACCTCAACAGCAAAAGGGCTTTCCTTAACAATCTCACTCATAGGCAAAAATTAATATTACCCCCGGCGCAAGAAGAGTCAATACAAACCGCATCAAAAAAGTGGAACACGCAGTGGCTTAAATTACAATTGGTAATTGAAGATTCACCTGCCGCCCGAAAAGCTCATGAGCAAATTTCCAATTGGCTTAAATCGCCTGATTCAGATAAATGGACAGTCTGGAGCAAAGAAGGCATGAAGTCATGCGGGATAGATTACGAAGAAGAGTGGTTGTTCTTTTTAATTTCAAATACTCGGCTACCTGATGCCTATAAAACCATTGAGGAGGAAGGTTTAAAAGGCATACCGGAGTATTTATTGCCAGCATTACTTCAGAATGCTTTGTTTTTCAAAGAAATTGAGTTATTCAAAATGATTGCAGAAAAGCATAGTTCTGAAGATTTAATTGCATTACTTGAAAAGATAGATGAGCATGTCGAAAAGTTGGGGTTGGATTGGGAGTTCATTAAAAAGGTGATAAGCTCCCTGAATTTTTCCTCTGAAAGTGAAAAATGGAAGACCTATGCTATACTTTTAAAGCACTATAAGGCCTTTTTACCGGATAGCTTTACCCTTGAATTGATTCCCGTCATAAAAGACAATGAATCCAGGATTTACATGACGGAGGTGGGCGTAAAAGTAATGTCATTTTTAACAGAGAAGTTATCTTTACAGGCCAATCCCATTCACCTCCCAAAACTGGAAAACCACCTGCAGCAACTGATCTATCACCCATTGGAAAAGCAGATTGAGAAAATGATTGGTTTTTGGCGTTTCCGACTTGAGATGAGGAAGAATTTTGAAAGAGAAAAAAAAGCAAAGTCAATAAATGAAAAAAGGTAAAACTATATTGCGCCAGCCTGCTGAGCTGCTATTCAAAAAGGAACTTACAGCCCTAAAGAAAGCAGATGATTACCCCAAACCGGAGAATTGGCAGCTATCGCCACAGCGTGTGGTGGACTTCATAATGGGATGTCAGCTTGACAAAATCAAAATAAGTCCAAAGTATTTTGGCGACCGATCGTTAATAGAAATAGCAGTAGCGACCCTTGCTACAGACAGGGCACTTTTACTTACAGGAATACCCGGCACGGCAAAAACGTGGGTTTCGGAAAATCTCGCTGCAGCAATTACCGGCAATTCACGGCTATTGGTTCAGGGTACAGCGGGTACACATGAGGACCAATTGCTGTACGGGTGGAATTACCCGATACTTTTAGCCAAAGGTCCCGTACCGGAAGCGCTTGTCCCCTCCCCTGTTATGCGCGGTATGGAATCAGGGGCTATTGTCAGGATTGAAGAGCTTACGCGTATGCCTTTTGAAATTCAGGATGCTCTCATTACACTTTTGTCAGAAAAAAGTATGCCTATACCCGAACTCAACCAAGAAAGCAATGCCATAAGCGGATTCAATATTATCGCCACGGCTAACGACAGAGATAAAGGCATACACGAAATGTCTTCTGCACTCCGAAGGAGGTTTAATACCGTTGTATTGCCATTACCGGAGTCCATCGAGATGGAACTGGAAATTGTCCGAAACAGAATAGCACCGGAATTGATGGCAGAACGGGATAAGAAAGCAGATAAAAGCAGTATTGAAGAAATCAAAAGAGTCATCACGATTTTCAAGGAGTTGCGTGATGGTAAAACCATTGATGGGAAGTTGAGTCTGAAAAAGCCGGGATCAACCATGAGCACTGCTGAGATAATCGGAATGGTCAATAATGCGCTCGCTATGGCTGTTTACTTTGGTAACCGTAAAATTGATGGTGAGCTACTAGCAAAAAACCTAAAAAATACCATCGTAAAAAATCAGGATACGGACCTCATTCCATGGAATGAATACGTGGAAATGGTTATGAAGAAGAGGGAAGATTACGATCATTTCTACCAGGTGGTGGCGGAGAAGAAGTGATTGGAGGTAAGAAATGTATGACCTTATGGGTAATGTCATAAGTGATGACGAAAATTAAGGAGATTTATACTGTTAGATACTATTTTTTATTTCCCATTTCTCAGCGTCCTCCGCGCACTCAGCGGTAAAAATGACTAGAAGAAATTAACAATCCAAAAGTACAAAATAGGTATCCCAGATTAAAATTTGATTTATATTCTCTAATTTTTATCTATCAACTCTCTGTGTATCTCTGTTTGCTTTGTGGTTTAATTATACGAGTAAAACAAAAGACAATATTGCAACTTGTATTTTTACTTTTCGTCAAAACCTTTTCTTACTTGGATTTTGTCGATTGTCAAAAAAGTCCAACAAGTATATTTTTTTATCATGAATCATGTAGAAAATATTGAT
Organism: Saprospiraceae bacterium; assembly: GCA_007134625.1. Classification (GTDB taxonomy): domain Bacteria; phylum Bacteroidota; class Bacteroidia; order Chitinophagales; family Saprospiraceae; genus PWJY01. Next base: position 471 of record SLKL01000289.1, on the reverse strand, counting down.
ATTTTTCATAATTGTAAGACCTCGAATGTTTTCTTTCTGGTTTTCAACAGTGCCTATTTCTGGAAATTCTGCTAAAATATCAAGTGATTGAAAAACCTTTCTTACAAACGATTGAGTTGTACTTTTTCCGAAGCTGTCATTAAGATATATGGTGATTTTATCAAACTTCTTTTCTGCTCTTTTTGACCAAATGATTTCTAGAGCCATTTACTATGCTTGTTTTTCATTTCTACATGAGGAATGAGATTTTGAGGATTTTTAATTTCTTCCAAAGCTTCAAGCAAACCGATTTGTTCTTCTTCAGACAAGCTCTTCCATAAATCTCCATCTTGCGAAGAATTTCTTTTTTTCATTAAGTCATAGAAAAACACAAGTAGCTGCTTATTGTCAATTTCGTCAATAAGGTTATGAAAGTTCTGTTTTATTTCAATTGTAGTCATTCCTTTAGGTTTTTACAAATTTAAGATTTTT
>SLKL01000012.1 GCA_007134625.1 Saprospiraceae bacterium | reverse complement strand
TATTGGGTTCATAGTTTCGGGCATCTGGTTTCTGGCTTTTGGCTTCTGGTCTCTGGCTTCTAGCTGCCCTCAAAAATTTGAACGTTCCTTAAGTTAGTTTTAGGATCGCTTTAAAAAGCGTTTTTTCTCCGCCACAAACTACACCTCTTATAAGCCGGCAGCTAAAAGCCGGCAGCCATCAAGCTTCAATTGCTTCCTCAGCTCTTTTTTTAGCTATATTGGATTTCATCTCCCTCCATTTGGCACCCATGAGTTTGTTCATGCCCTTATCTACTATGAAGTGGGTGGCAATGCGGTAAAGACCTTTGGCCCTTCTCAGGTAGGATTCATTGGCTCTGAGACTGATGGAATAACCGAAATCAGTATATTCGATATAATGCCAGAATCCAGAGGGAATGAAAAGCGTCTCACCGGGATAAAGCATTATTTCGTAGCCTTTTACTTTTTTCAGTGCAGGATACTGCTCGTAATCGGGATTGTTGACATCGATATAACTTGCCACCGTATATGGGTGACGATAGATGTTTTTAGTTTGTTCAGGGGAGAACAAGACTACTCTTTTTCTTCCGTGAATTTGATTGAGAAATACATGCGATAGATCTATGTCGTAATGAAGTGCTACCTTAGAACTCTCTCCTCCGAAAAACATAAATGGAAAGGAATTAATAAAACCCGGCATAATGGTAGGCTGCTGATAGTCATTGCACAGCTCAGGAGCATGCCTGAATATATTAAAAAGAAACATCCTAAGGTCGGTCGGTCCACCCTCAAGTGTCTCAATAAAGTCCTTGAGCTTCATGGTTTTGTCTGCCACCATGTAGGTTTTTCCCGGTTTGGAATAATTGGATGAATAAACAGGAACATCAAGATGTCCGTATTCCGTTTTAAAGAATTCAGGAGTCCATTTTTCAGTTGCAGGCCAATTGGCGATTAAATCTGTAAAAACGACAGGTTCTCTATTCTCAAGAAAAGGTTTGAAAGTCTCACTGTTGAGTCCGGATAAACGTTTTATTTCCCTAAGTTCCATGTGTTTCCTTTTTTATTTAGATGCAAAATTAAAAAAAGATTTCTTTGGAATCGTTCCAAATTTCAGCCGTTAACATAATTGGAGGTTGCTATTTAAAGTGGCCTCATTATTTGATCACTCTGATCTTCATTTTTATGTCTGAGCGGGGACGATCTGCCTGATCTGTATTTTGTGCTGCGATCTTATCAATTACTTCCATTCCCGATAATACTCTCCCAAAAACAGTGTATGAGCCATCCAGAAAAGGAGCACCGCCTACATCTTCGTACTCAGCAACCTGATCGGGTGAGTAGGTAAAACCCGTACGTGACTCCATTTGTCTCAAGTTATCTGCTGTCACCTGATTTCCATGCACTATATAGAATTGTGAACCAGAAGATTTTCTTTCAGGATTAACTGCATCTCCCATTCTTGCGGCTGCGATTGCTCCCCTGTGGTGGACAAAACGAGGGTCGATTTCTGCAGGGATTTGATAACCGGGTCCTCCTGAACCCAGTCGGGCTCCGGCACTTGCATCTCTTGAATCAGGGTCCCCGCCTTGAACCATAAAACCACTGATAACCCTGTGGAATAGGAGACCATCGTAAAAGCCTTCCTCCGCCAGTTTAATAAAATTATCGCGATGAAGTGGAGTCTCATCGTACAATTGAGCCAGTATGATACCGAATTCAGTTTCGATCTCAATCAGGCAAATATCCGGGGGTAAAATTTGAATGTTTTTTTCCATTTCTGATTTTCTGTTTCCTTTTCTTGCTTCAAGACGCACGATATAATTTCCGGACTGCAGATAGCGGTGTACCGGGTTGGGATCTGATGAAACGGATCCATCTCCAAAGTCCCACAAATACTCCTCTGCTTCCTGAGATTGGTTGTCAAAAGATAATTCAGCAGGAGCAGACATTTCCTCAGAGTCAATACTGAATTTCGCTATTGGTCTTGAGCAGGCACTTATTAATACGGCCAAAAAAAGCCAGATCATTATTCTCATTATCGATTACTTTTATTTAAAATCTGCAAAAATGTCAATACGACTATTATTAACGACGGTAATTATCTAAAATTCTCACAGCCATTCGGACATCTTCAACAGGTCTGTCATTGGGGCCTGTCTGTACTTGAGCTATTCTATCAACCACTTCAATGCCGGATACCACTTCACCAAATACTGTATAGTCCATATCGAGGTTTGGTGTTCCACCTTTTTCCATGTATAGAGCACGTTGTTCGTCAGTATATCTGATTCCCTTCATTTGCTCAACAGATCGCAACATTTCTTCGGTTTGCTGAGTACCATGTACGATATAAAACTGCGAACCCGAGGACCTTTTTTCAGGATTTTGAGTACGCGCTGCGGCTAAAGCACCTTTCAGATGTATTGCACCGATCTCAGCTTCAATGGTATAACCCGGTCCGCCACCTCCCAAAAACTGATCAGCTGTAGCGTCTTTTGAGTTGGGGTCACCACCCTGAATCATAAAATTATTTATCACCCGATGAAACAATAAACCATCGTAAAAACCATCATTAGCCAGTTTAATGAAGTTGTCCCTGTGCAGGGGTGTACTATCGTAAAGTCTGACAACTATATCTCCATAACTCGTCTCTATCTTGGCGTAAGTAGAAGTATCCTGTTGACAAGATACCAGCAGACTAAAAAAGACCAGTACAAAAAGCAGATTTTTCATTGTATCATATTTTAATGAAGTGATTAAAAAAAATAGTAATTTATTGGTATTCGGTATTATTAACGACTGACTGCCTCATTTTCATCTTCAAAAAACAATTCTCTAAAATAAGAAATGACTTTCCTTTTTAACAGATCTTCCTGTTTATCCACTCCGCTAACATCAATTTTTTTCAGTGGTATCCAATGTGGCCACCCATCTGCATCCATTCCCTCAAATTCGTAGTACTCGTTTTCAAGTAAAGTGCAAATGGCCACGTGCATTAAATCCTGTTTTTCCTCTTTTGTATATTCAGTTCTGAAAGTACCTAGTTCTCTGATACCTATCAAAACCAAAATGGCATTGAGGTCCGGAATTTTCTCCAGACCCAGCCGCTCCGTCAGTTCATGACGAATTCTCAGCCATTCAAAATCCATTTGCCACTCTTCCATTTAACTGAATTTTTACAGTGCGCAAAGTTAATACATCTTTTCATAAGCTTGAGAATAGATGCTTAAAATTAGATTTTTAATACAGCAAATTAAGCGTTTAGAAATTAAACATTCATGATCAGAACCCCATCACTTCCCCTTCCCCTGCAACAGCACCAAAGCGGTATAGAAGAGAATTTTAAAATCCAAGGCAAGAGACATGTTTTCAATGTAGAGTATATCGAATTTGAGTCTTTGGACCATTTGATCGACATTGGAGGCGTAGCCATATTTGACTTGTCCCCAGGAGGTAATGCCCGGTCTTACTTTGAGAAGGTGCTTGTAATGCGGAGCTTT
>SLKL01000190.1 GCA_007134625.1 Saprospiraceae bacterium | reverse complement strand
TGGAAGCGTACAAGATGGTTGGCTGTATTTGCATCCGTTGGTTTCCACCTCTTCAATAGCGCTGTTTTTCAGATCGGGATTTTCCCATACTTCGCCATGGCATTTATTGTCTTCTTTTTCCCTCCTCATCAAATTGAGAAACTGGTAACCAAAGGAAAATCATTTGATATTAAACCTTATCAGAATAGCCTAAAAAGCCGATCATATATCAAATTGGGTTTTATTGGGTTTTTGGCTGTTATGCTCATTTTGCCGGTGCGACATCACTTCATACCCGATGATGTGCTCTGGACAGAGGCAGGTCACAGACTTTCATGGCGTATGATGCTCAGGACTAAAGCCGGTATTGCTCATTTTCATGTCATAGCAGATGGGGAAAAACATACTATCAGCACAAGACAAAGACTTGCGAGACATCAAATTAATGATGCAGCTACAAAACCCGATGTCATGTACACCTTTTCACGCTATCTGGAAAAGGAATTTCTTGAAAAAGGATACTCAGATATTGAGGTTTATGTGGATGCCAGGATATCCGTGAACGGAAGAGAATTCAAACAATTCACCGACAGTGAATTCGACTTATTGAGCACCCGATGGAATTATTTTGGCAATCAGGAATGGGTGTTGCCAAGGCCTTGGTAGTTGGCTTTATTTGGTTTCTGGCTGCTGGTTTCTGGCTGCTGGTTTTTGGCTTCTGGTTTTTGGCTTCTGGTTTCTAGCAAACAGTTTACTGCTCACATTGTCAATGCCTGCCATTATCAATTATCCATTATCCATTATTTTCAAACTCAATTAGGAATAATCCTGAAGTTCAGCTCAAAAATGCCGTTGAGGTCCTCGCGTCTTGTATATTGCTCAAAAACAACGGAATAATCACCCGGGTCCTTAAAGCTGATATTTTGCTGAAGAAAAACCCTTAGGTTGCAGATGTCTCCCCGACAATTGCCGTGCCATTGGCCGAATCGGTCAGCCATATCTACAGACAGCAAATCCGTAACAGTAGTATCAGCAGGAAAGTGAGTTGTAATATTCATGTACACATTCTGAAAAGGATAATCCCTGTCGTGGACCATGTCGAGAATAAGATGGTAAGTGGCAGAAGTATCCGCAATAGTGAAATCATTTTCAAATAACTCCCCGTAGGACCATACACCATCCTCAAATTCTATACTATTGGAGAAGTAGGTTTTTTCTCCGCATGAAGAAAAGACCATCAAAAAAGCGAAAAAAGTCAGAAAATATTTCATGTAAACAAGTCTCTCATTTTATCAAAAAATCCTCTTTCAGACTTCCCGGGGTTGGGCGAAAAATTTTCCATGTCCCGCAATTTTTCCAATAAGGCTTTTTCCTCCGCGCTGAGTTTTTTCGGCGTCCAGATATTCACGTAAATCAACTGATCACCAATAGCATAAGACTGAACGGATGGAAGGCCCTTTCCTTTTAAGCGAAAAACTTTACCCGCTTGTGTGCCTGCCGGAATTTTTATTTTTACTCTGCCTTCGAGAGTAGGTACTTCAACTGAGGTTCCAAGAGCGGCATCTGCAAAATTCAGATACAGATCATAGAGCAGGTTGCTTCCATCTCTTTTCAGAAAATCATGCGATTTTTCTTCAATATGGATAAGTAAATCACCAGCCGGACCACCCTTTACACCGGCGTTACCTTTTCCGCGCATATTGAGTTGCATGTCTTGCTCCACACCAGCAGGAATATCTATACTGATGGTTTCTTCACCGTAAACTCTACCGTTCCCTTTACACTTACTGCAACTTGCCGTTATTTCCTGCCCCGAACCATTACATGTCGGACAAGTAGTGGTAGTCTGCATCTGTCCCAGAAAAGTATTTCTCACCTGACGAACAAAGCCCGAACCACCGCAGGTGCCACAGGTTTTTACGGATGAGCTGTCCTTGGCACCACTGCCATTACACTGATCACAGACCAGTTGTTTTTTAACTTTTATCTTTTTGGTAACTCCCTTGGCAATTTCCTCAAGCGTAAGACCGACTTTTATTCTGAGGTTAGACCCCCTTTGTCCGCGGCTTTGTCGAGTGCCTCCACCTGCACCACCACCCCTGAAAAAGGATTCAAAAGGACTACCACCCTCGCTGAATACATCACCGAACTGATTGAAGATGTCCTCCATAGTCATACCACCGGAGCCTCTTCTACCTCCTCCAAAACCGGCATTGGGATCAACTCCCGCATGCCCGTATCTGTCGTATCTCGCTTTCTTATCGGGATTACCTAGCACTTCATATGCCTCGGCAGCTTCTTTAAATTTCTCCTCTGCTTGCTTATTTTCCGGATTTCTGTCCGGATGATACTTCATGGCTACCTTTCGGTACGCTTTTTTTATGGTAGCCTCATCCGCATCTTTGCCTACCCCCAGTATTTCGTAATAATCTCGCTTTGCCATTAATTCAGTTGTTCTTTATTTACCCACCACTACTTTTGCATAGCGGATAATCACATCATTCAATAAATATCCCTTTTCCACAGTGTCAATCACCTTGCCTTTCAAGGAGTCATCCGGAGCGGGAATTTCAGTAATCGCCTCATGCAAGTCCGCATCAAAATCTACCCCCGTAGATTCCATTTCCTGCAAGCCTTTGTTAGTCAGCGTTCTCAGCAATTTGTGATGTACCAATTGAAAGCCTTCAATCGTAGAATTTCCTTTCATTTCCTCAGGTACCGATTTGGAAGCTCTGTCAAAATCGTCCAGCACATCCAAAAGGTCTGACACAATGTCCCTCGAGGCCGTTTTCTTTAACTCTAGTTTTTCCTTGGCTGTCCTTCTTTTATAATTTTCAAATTCAGCCAAAAGCCTCAAAAACTTATCATTCAGCAGGCTCAATTCTTCACGTGGCACCATATCCCCCTCCTCAACCACCGATGAATCACCGCTTTCTTCAACTCCTTCAGCAGATTCCATTAAAATCTCCTCTTGCGCTGTTCCATTAGTCTCTTGATTCTCGATATGCTCCTGATCTTTATTTTTCTTTTTCTTCTTCACCATATTCTTTAATTTATCCAACATACTTCAATTACTTTGCCACAGCCATAAATACAGTCAATTTGTCAGTTACTTTCCAGTCGGTTGATGATTCGACTGATATTGTTGTAGGAGGGATTCACTGAGACTATTCTACCCAATCTGTCTATTAAAAAAGAGCTTGGTATAGAGTTTACGCCAAAATTGTAATAAGCGGGGTGGTTTCCGAATCTGGGTTCAACAAATTGATAAGGCCATGAAAAGCCTGCCTGATCAGCAATTCTAATCCACGCCTCACCTCCGGTTTCCAACGCTATGGATATCACCTCAAAGTCTTCAGCCCAACTATAGTCAGAAGCTTTTATGTCCTCATATGCCTGAACAAGACGGGGATTATTTTGCCTGCAAGGGCCGCACCAACTTCCCCAGAAATACACCAGCAAATAATTACCTTTTAAGTCCACAAGGTCGAGTTCATACCCTTT
>SLKL01000253.1 GCA_007134625.1 Saprospiraceae bacterium | reverse complement strand
TCAGAGAACAATTTATTTTTTTCAGCGAGATAAGTTTGCAGGTCAATTTTGGTTGCAGCTTCGTTGAGCATGGTGAAAATAAACTTAGGTTTATGTATTTTCCATGCATCCTGAACATCAAATAGCGTAATATTATTTCCAAGGTTGATTACCCTAAAGCCCCTGGAAAGAATCATGTAGTGGATGAATAAAAAACTAAGTTCCTGAGTTTCTCCCTCAGGCATGTAAATGAGAAACTTTTCTGAATTTTGATATGTATTTGGGTTAATTTTATCTATAGCAGAAATCAATTTTTGCCTGATTAAAAGAGTAATAAAATTTTCCATGGCCGGCTTAATCGTGCCTGCAAGCCAAAGCACACCAATTTTATCCAACAAAGGAAAAAGTAACTGAATGGTGGTGGTTTCCATTCCTTTCTCACGGATACTTTTGTCCACCAAACTATTGAATTTGACCTCGTCCAGATCGATCATCGCGAGCGTAAGCGCATCGATTATGTTGTCACGGTTTTCTTCCCTGGAAGCGGTTAATTGACTAACAACAATTTCCATCTCATCTCTATCCATTTCAGCTATTCGGGAAATTTTGTAGCCATTTTTATTGAGGAGAACAACGTTCATCAACAATCTTAAATCATCGTCATTATAGTAACGTATATTGGTCGGAGTCCGTTGAGGCTCAATCAGATTATAGCGTTTTTCCCATATCCTGATGGTATGAGTTTTTACGCCGGTAAGCCGTTCCAGATCACTAATTGAATATACTGCCATTAAAATTTTTAACCCTGTGCAATAAGTGTAAGGTCATAAACAAATAATTGTTCATTATGTTTTAAATCAAAGTTTATGGAGATAGGGCAAGTGGACTGATTATTTTATTACTTAGTTTTGTTGCTCGCATATGAAATTATGGTATAAAACCCATCATTGGAGTTTCATCTGACTTTTATTTTAGGACCATGTTTTAAAAAAAGAAAATGAAAATAGGAATTGTTTGTTACCCAACTTATGGAGGAAGTGGTGTAGTCGCAACAGAATTGGGGATTCAGCTCGCCAATAAGGGGTTTGAAGTACATTTTATTACTTACAGAAGACCTGCGCGATTAACCGGTTTTCAAAAAAACATTTTCTATCATGAAGTTAATCCTGTTGATTACCCTCTGTTTGAATATCCACCATATGATTCTGCCCTTGCAAGTAAGCTAGTGGACGTTGTAACCTACGAAAAACTTGATTTACTTCATGTTCATTATGCCATTCCACATGCCACTGTCGGTTATCTTGCAAAAATGATATTAAAATCACGTGGAATACACATTCCTGTAATTACAACACTACATGGTACTGACATAACTCTTGTAGGCAATGACCCGTCTTATGCTCCGGCTGTCGAATTTGGAATCAACGAGTCCGATGGGGTTACTGCCGTTTCAGAGCATTTAAGGCAAAGCACATTAGACCAGTTTTCAGTTAAAACAGAAATTAAGGTTATTCCAAATTTTATCGATTTAGATCGATTTAACAGGAAAAATAAAGCTCACTTTAAAAAGGCAATTGCTCCGGAGGGTGAATTCATCATCATGCATACCTCCAATTTCAGAAAGGTGAAAAGAGTGGATAATGTAGTAAAAGTATTTCATGGGATAAGAAAGGTTTACCCCTCCAAACTTTTATTCGTAGGCGATGGTCCTGAAAGAATCAACATGGAAAACTTATGTAGAGAGTTAAAAGTTTGTGAGGATGTCCGCTTTCTTGGAAAGCAGGATGCCATTGAAGAGCTGTTAGCTGTTTCTGACTTATTTATCTTGCCCTCTGAGTCAGAGAGTTTTGGATTGTCTGCATTGGAGGCCCTCGCTTGTGGGGTACCTGTAATTTCTTCAGATGTGGGTGGCTTACCGGAAGTGGTTAAGGATGCCTACTGTGGTTTTCTCAGACAACCGGAGGATACTGAAGGCATGATAAAAGCGGGTCTTTCTCTACTCAGCAATCCTGATCAATTGGAAACTTTCAGAAAGAATGCGCGGAGTCAAGCTGAAGAATTTGAAATCAGTAAAATCATTCCGGCATACGAAGCTTACTACCATTCTGTTTTAGAAAAAACAAAGTTGGCTAATATTATTTGACCACCATTATCCGACCCACTAAACCCTCAGGACTACTAAAAGCAGTACCACTTGTGGTAGCATAGACCATATAGACTCCTGAAACAACATTCCTACCCTCCAGATCCCTACCATACCAAATTGCTTGCCCACCATTGGCGACTGTTTCAAATACAAGGTTTCCTCTGATATCCGTAATTTTAACTCTTGCATCTCTTGCCAAGCCTCTTATTGCAATTGGTCCATCATAATCCGGTCTTACCGGGTTTGGAAAAATATGTGCTTCACTTTCATGGGTAGTTCCTCCTTTTACAGCATCTGTCCTTACAGACATAATTCCACGTTCAGTACCAATAAAAACCTCACCTGTTCGGTCATTAATAGCTATACTAATAATATTATTATCGATCAGTGGACTATTATTCATATTAAAAAAGGCAATTTGCTCATCCCCACTTGCGGATTGAACAAAAACCCCATTGGTTGTTCCAAACCATTTTCTATTGGCACCATCCACAGCAATCGTCTGAACTCTTTCCCCCTCGAGAAGTTCAGCTAAAAAACCCTCTACTTCTACTCGTCTCCTGCTTCCGGGGCAGTTCCCATCAAATACCTGACTTGTACAATCAAATACCACTACACCATCAGTTGTCCCTACCCATACACTTCCATTGAGATCTGTTTTTACACTGAGTACCTGATTGTTGGGCAAATTGCTATTTCCGGAAGTCAAAACTGCAATCCGTTCATCTCCCGGATTGTCTAAATCACCTTCATCAAAAACCACTAAACCTGCTCCTGCATCTCTGACTGCTACCCATTTATAGCCATTGAAATCAACGTCTAATTGAGTAAGCAACTTAAAATTGGGAATGTCAAAATTATAACAATTGCCCTCATTATCAAACATGACCAAAGGAGTTAATGCACCATCATTAGTTACCCACAATCTATTAAGTTGATCGAAGGCCATTCCTGATATACGCTCCCTGAGATTTTCAGGAACAAAGTAATCCAGACATGAGTTTTCACGATCATAAATGGTAATATTATCCCCATCCACTTCAATCAGTCCCCTCCAGAATGTACCGATATAGAGTTTACCATTGGTAGGGTGTGCTTTAATTTGAAAAAAATCAAACATATCGGGATCGCGAAACTCCGGTGTGTTAAATAAGTTGCTAACTGACCACCTGCCATCTTTGTAGGTAAAATACCCGTCTCTTCGAAATTGATATAGATAGTTATTACGGACACCACCTGAGGCTACGTATAGAACGTCCTCAAAGACATCCATATCAGTTACATTTGATGAATAAGGACTGTTGGGATAAAATTTTGAACAATCCCTGTCAATACTCCGTGCATACCTCAAGTCATTAAATT
>SLKL01000273.1 GCA_007134625.1 Saprospiraceae bacterium | reverse complement strand
GGAAGAAAATGATACTACCTCAAATAAATTGAAGGTTGGTGATAGTATTGATTTTGATTTGAACAATGGAGAGCAAAAATCTTTATTTGACTAAACACCTACTAATAATGCGCATACTCATCATCACTATTTTATTTTTTTATTCGCAATTCGTTTTCAGCCAAATTGAAAAGGGAAGTTGGTTGGTGGATTTTAATGGCAAGACGCTTTATGACTATGAGGTAGATTACAGCTTTCCTCAATTATACCTTACATTGGGATACTTACCTAAAGATTTTCTTGCAGTTGGAGTAAAGTACGGAGGTAAGGGCTTTTTTACAGACGGGAGGAATAGAGGAACTTCCCTTTATTCTATTTTTGGAAGGTATTACATAAATCCATCTTCGGAAAATTTCCATTTTTTCGGGCAATTAGAAGGTGGAGTGTTGGCTGAATATCTTGAGGATGCAGAAACTTTATCCCGATGGTACTTCGCACCTTCTGCCGGAATGAGCTATGAAGTTAGTCCTGGTCTTGGTTTTGAGATCGGTTTGGGTGTTTCCTTCATGGAAAATCTGAATACAGGACAACTCCGGTACGAGAATTTATCTTTCACGCTTGGTTGGATGGCCACAATTAGTGAGCGTTCTAAAGAAGCTTTGGAGGAAACAGAGCGGCTATTTGGACGTGGTAGTATAACCTTATCAGCCGGTTCTACTTTGAATAATTCCTTCAATGAGGGACTTGGGAATACGCTGGGCTTTACGGAAACAGAACTCAAAGCCGATGCCATAAATATAAGCAATTCAAGTGGGGAACGCGGAAGTGTCAGTAAATTCGATATCGGTGTTGGTTTTTTCCTAAGTGACAGAACTGTTTTTAATATCGGACTGGGAATTGTTAATTTCAGTGAAATGGGTGTCAGCAACGCCACAACCGTTTTTGCAATAGCACCCGGTTTGCGGTACTATATTCTCCTGCGTTCGGAACGCCTTTTGCTGTTTGCACAGGGAAATTATGAGTTTGGTGGAATCAATTTGTCCGGTTTTGGCACTGAAACAACCTATCAGTTTTATTCCGGTGGAGCAGGTGTTAATTATCTTATTGGTCCATCTGTAGCCCTAGAGCTTGGCACTGACTTCGGTAGATTATCCTGGGATGATATTGATGAAAAACCCTATGTGTTTAATGTGTTTTACGGAATCAGGTTGTTTTTCTAAATCACATCTGCTCAAGTTAATAAGGCCACTCAATTGCATGAAGCGTCAAATCATCATCTATGATGTAAAGCCGATTGTTTCTTTCATCAATCAAAGGTGAACTGAGAAAACTTTCAGTCCCTGAAACCTCATTTGCATGAATAATCCCTTTCTTATGACCTGTCTCAAGATCGATAATGATAATATTTACTGATGACGATGAATGTTGGAGTAATATGCCCAAATTATCAGGTCTATAAAAAGATACAGGATCAAAGATTTTTATTAGATTGTTTATGTTCCAGTTATTCCTGCCGGTTTCAGGTGATACTGCTGACATCTTAGTTTGTACCCACTCGTAATCTGAAACGGTGTGGTTTGACTGAAATGACAAAATATGCGGTTGTTCAAAGACAAATTCTATAAAGGGATCAGAAATTGAGCCGAAAGTCCTCCAGTTGAATTTCCGGTTTTTAATATCATAGGAAATCAAAGGATAGGGCTCTGTGCCAAATGGAATATAAACTGTAGTATCAAATAGGATTAATGGATGATATTTAAGGTCCAATTCAAATTCAGATCTTTCAATTTGAAAATGACTGTATTCGTATGACTCCATATCAATTTCGATTAAGCCAAAGTGAGAGAACTTCTCGATTTCATGATTGTACCATCCGTACATTTTGTGGTTTTTATCATCAACTACTATTTTTCCCCATTTACCCTTATGGGTTCCATCAATTTGAATCTCCAATTTTTTAACGAGTTGATTGTTAGCCATGTCAATAATATGGAATTCGTGAATATTTTCTTCCATGTCAAAAACCAAACCCTGCAGCAGCATATATTTATCGTGATGACTGATGTTGTATTTCCAAAGAAAATTTATTTCTTCAATTTCATCACTGATTTTTTTATGGAAGGTTTCACCACTTTGAATGTTAAGTGTTTGATAATCTCCCGGTGTCTCTATTTGGTTGTTGTAAACAATGTAGTTATCTCCGGCTTTAAAGATATCGAACAGTCCATTTTTTCCAAAGTTACTATTTTTCCAAAGCAAATCGCCATTGGTGCTCAATCCATGCAGGCTCCCATTTCCATTATTCATGACCAGAATTACATCATCAACCATTACTAATCGGAATAAACTATCACTTCTGCTTTGACCATCTAAAGGGAGATCAATTTTATATTCCCACAGGTTTATAGGTTTAATAGTGTCAGTAGTCGGGATCTCAATTTGATCTTCAATGTCATCATCCTTAGAGCAGGAATTAAAAATTAGAAACGGCAAAGAAAGAAGCAAAAGGTAGAAAAAGCGCATAGCTAATAAAGTTAACTTTTTTGGTGGCCATGGCAAAACTAATGATTTTTCTGTAAAACAGCTAAAATGAAAAAGTTATTTCAGCTTTTCTAAAGTCAGTACTCACTATAGTTAGATTGAGAAGTTTGATTTAGGATTTACCATCTTATCAATGAGTGGACTCATCAATGGCACTTAAAATAATCAAAAGGCTCAAGGCAGTCATTACATTGATGAAGAGACTTGCAGGGAGTTGAGCCAAATTTGTTGGTCATTTTTGTGTTCATAGATCCACAATGTGGACATTGGATGGCAGGCATTTCACCGAAAAGTTCAATTTCACCAGCCTGATCGTCGAGTGGTGGAGCTATTCCGTATTCGCGCAGGGCCTTTTTCCCTTTTTCCGACATCCATTTTGTGGTCCATGCAGGATGAAGGACAGTAACAACTTCAACATTTTTGAATCCTGCATCCAGTAGGGCAGTGGTGATTTCCAATCGAATCACACTCATAGCAGGACAACCCGAATAAGTTGGGGTTATGGTGACAATAACCTTTCCGTTTTCTTTATCCACAGCCCGAATGATACCCAGGTCAACAACTGAAATAACAGGTATTTCAGGGTCTTTGACCTGTTCCAGGATTTCCCATATTTCCGGGTGCTTTATTTCTTTATCAGTTGTTAAAGTCATTTTACCAGTTTAAACCGGGATATGCCCTTTGCATAAATTGTAATTCTGCGAGGATATAGCCAAGATGCTCAGAATGTAAGCCTTGTTTACCCCCTTTTTGCATAAATTCATCCTGAGGAAGTTGTAGATTAGCCCTGCTTAGAACCTGAGACAGGTAATTGTCTACCGAGGGTGCAATCAGATTAAGATCGACACCTATTCCCTTTTCTTTCATTTCGTTATCAATCTCATCAGGAGTAAGTAACTCACCCTTATAACGCCACAAATCATCGATTGCAGTTTGCATTCTTCGGTTAGATTCTTCAGTACCGTCACCAAGTCTTATGGACCATTCTGAGCTAAATTTTCTGTGGTAAGTGATTTCTTTCAGGGATTTGGCTGCAATGTCTGCTAGCTGCTGATCTTTACTTCGGATTAGTTGTTCGGAGAAAAAATAATGAAAACTATCAAAAATTAAACTCCTTACAATGGTGTGTGCGAAGTCACCGTTGGGCTGCTCCACCAACAAACTATTTCTGAATTGCATGGCATCTCTCAAAAAAGCTACGCTGTCTTCCGTTTCCTCATGTCCAAGAAGTTCAGCTGCATATTTAAGGTACATTCTTGATTGTCCGAGCAGGTCAAGCGCCATGTTTGTCAAAGCGATATCCTGTTCTAAAATGGGACCATGACCGCACCATTCTGAAATGCGATGACCTAAGACCAAAGTATTATCTGCACATCGCAGCACATATTCTGTCAAAGGTTCATAAGAAGTGTAAGCACGCATATTTATAAAGTTAGAGGCTGATTAGTTTACATGTGTTTGACTTCATCGGGAAGTTCGTAAAAAGTCGGATGACGGTAAATTTTATTATCTGCAGGGTCGAACAAAGATTCCTCATCACCAGGATTAGAGGCTATAACATATTTGGATTCGACTACCCAAATACTGATTCCTTCATTTCTTCTGGTGTAAACATCCCTTGCATTTTCGATAGCCATATCAGCGTCTGCAGCATGTAAACTACCTACATGTTTGTGATTTAATCCAGATCTACTCCTTATAAATACTTCCCAAAGTGGCCAGTCATTCTTTTCATTCATAATATTTGATTTTAAGCAACCTGTTCCTTTTCTGATTTTCTTTTAGCTTGTTTTTCTGCAAAGGCAAGTGCAGCTTCTCTTACCCAGCGGCCTTCTTCATGCGCTTTGTTTCTGGCATCCAATCTTTGTTTATTACATGGACCGTTACCCTTAACTACATTCCAAAATTCTTCCCAATCAATCTCACCGAAGTCATAGGACCCTCTTTCCTCATTCCACTTTAAATCCGGGTCGGGAATAGTTAAACCTATAAGTCTGGCTTGTGGCACGGTTGCATCAACAAAGTTTTGTCTTAACTCGTCATTGGATTTTCTTTTGATTTTCCAGGCCATCGATTGAGCGCTGTGTTTGGAGTCTTTGTCTGATGGGCCAAACATCATCAGACTTGGCCACCACCAGCGATCAAGAGCATCCTGTGCCATGGCTTTTTGTTCCTCTGAACCCTGCGCCAAAGTAAGCATAATTTCATATCCCTGACGCTGATGGAATGATTCTTCCTTACAAATTCTGACCATCGCTCTTGCATAAGGACCGTAGCTCGTTCTGCAAAGCGGTACCTGATTCATAATAGCCGCGCCATCCACTAACCATCCAATGGCACCTATGTCTGCCCAGGTAATTGTTGGATAATTGAAAATTGAGGAATATTTAGCTTTTCCACTCAATAAGTCATCAACCATCTCTTTCCGAGAGGTTCCAAGGGTTTCAGCTGCACTATATAAATACAGGCCATGACCGGCCTCATCCTGAACTTTAGCTAATAGGGCAACTTTTCTCCTCATACTCGGGGCTCTTGTAATCCAATTGGCCTCAGGTAACATTCCGACTATTTCAGAATGTGCGTGTTGAGAAATTTGCCGTACCAATGTTTTCCTGTAAGCATCAGGCATCCACTCTCTTGGTTCAATCTTTACCTCTCTTTTTATCTTATCTTCGAATTTTTCCAGCATTGACGATTCGCTCATATGTCTGTTTTTTTATTGGCTCAAAATTAATGAATTTTACGATTTTCACCAAGAAAACGGCTGATATATTCAGATGTTCTGATGTGATCTGTAATCAGCCCTGTTTTTTAGTATCATTAAACTTTTTTTACCAAATTGTGATAAAAAAAATCTTCTAAGCACTCAGTTGTTTGTTGAGAAAATTAAAAATCTCTTCTTTTTCATTGGGATGAAATTGTTTCCACTCATTTTTGCCACGGAACCATGTCATTTGTCTTTTGGCATATCTTCTGGTGTTTCTTTTTATTAGTTCGATTACTTCTTTCAGGGACCTGTTTCCCTCAAAGTATTCCCTGAACTCAGCATAACCAACGGTTGCAGAAAATTGCTCAGGATATTTTTCAAATATAAACCGAGCCTCCTGTTCCAACCCTTCAGCCATCATTTCATCCACCCTGAAATTAATTTTTTCATATAGCTCTTGACGATCGGGCATTAAAAGAATAAAAATGGGTTGGTAATTTAGTTCTTTTTTCTTCTTGTTAAAAAATGACGATGGTGATTTCCCGGTTTGCCTGTAAATACCTAATGCCCTCATTACACGGCGGTGATTGTTGAGGTCCATTTTGTCCGCTAATTCGGGGTCAATTTCTTTTAATTCTTCAACTAAAACAGCTAATCCAAGTTTCGCTAAATCGTCCTCAAGCCCGAGTTTAATTTCATTGGATACAGTAGGGAAATTGTCGAGACCATAGATTAGACTTTCAATATAAAAGGCTGTTCCACCACAGAGAATGGCAACGTCTTTATTACTAAATATTTCCTTGAGTAATTGATCTCCCAGCTCCTCGAATTTGCCTGCAGAAAAGGATTGCCCGGGCTCCAGTATATCAATAAGGTAATGTTTAGCCCTTTGCTGATCTGTTTTGGAAACCTTTGAAGTGCCAATATCCATGTAGCGGTAAATTTGACGGCTATCAGCTGATATGATGGGCGCTTTATACAATTCAGCCAGCTTTAACGCAAGCGAAGATTTTCCGGATGCAGTCGGACCGGATAGGACGATCAGGTATTTATTTAAAGTTTTCAGATTTTATCCATTTTGTCAATCAAAAATCTTACCTGGATTAAGTATCCCATTGGGATCAAAAACCTTCTTTATCTGACGCATTAGATCCATTTCTTTTTCGGAAAAAACGATTTCGAGATATTCTTTTTGAACCAATCCGATTCCATGTTCGCCGGATATAGTACCGCCACATTTTTTTACAAATTGAAAAAGCTCTCTTATGGCAACGGGTAATTCATTTTTCCAGCGGTGGTCAGACATATTTTCCTTGAGTATGTTAATGTGAAGGTTGCCGTCACCTGCGTGACCATAACAAACCGATTTAAAACCGTAAACTGTCCCTATTCTTTTCACCTCATTTAAAAGATCCGGTAGTTTGTACCTTGGAACTACAGTATCCTCTTCTTTGTAAATTGAATGCCTTTTAGTCGCTTCTCCTATACTTCTCCTAATCTTCCAGAGTTTATCTTTTTCAGCGGCAGTCTCTGCAAATAGAATTTCTCCGGTTTGATATTTTTCTAGCAGTTGAAAAATTTTTTCAATACCCTCCATGAGGTCATCCTCTTTATTGCCATCGAGTTCGATAATGAGGTGTGCCTGCAGTTCTTTATCCAACTCAAAAGGCTTTTCTTCTGAATACTTCAAGGCCAACTCAATGGCATCCCTGTCCATAAATTCAAGAGCTGAGGGCTGTAAACCTGACTTAAGTATGGTGTTGACCGCTTCTGCTGCTTGTTTGGTCTGATAAAATGGCACAAGCATCAACTTGTCGTACTTTGGAAGTGGTATTAGTTTAAGAATGATCTCAGTTACTATCCCAAGTGTACCTTCACTACCCACCATCAATTGGGTAAGATTATAGCCTGTGGAGTTTTTTAAGACATTCGCTCCTGTTTCAATGACACTTCCATCAGCCAGAACTACCTTTAGATTGAGCACATAGTCTTTTACTACTCCGTATTTTACGGCTCTCGGGCCACCGGAATTTTCGGCGATATTACCACCAATAAAGCAAGATCCTTTGCTTGCAGGATCCACAGGATAAAAAAGTCCTTTTTTGCTTACTTCATTCTGTAAAACCTCGGTAATTACACCAGGCTGTGTCCTCACCTGAAAATTATTGGTGTCAATTTCGAGAATCTGATTCATTTTTTTAAAAGACAAACTAACTCCCCCCAGAATAGGAATAGCTCCTCCTGATAGTCCGGTTCCGGCACCTCTTGGAGTTACCGCTATTTTATTTTCATTGCAATAAGCCAGTATATCCGATATCTGCTTGGTGTTTTGAGGGAATAAGACTACTTCCGGAGAAATGGATATGTCCTCCGTTTCATCAGATGCATATTCTTTAAGTATTTCTTCATCCAATTGTACATGTGCACTGCCAAGTTTCAGACTGAAATAGTCCAGGTCCTCTTTACTGATTTTTTTAAATTGTTGGATCATTTAATCGGGTTTCTTTTTACTCAATAAACAGTTCGTAAATATCGGAATAATTTCTAAGGTGAAGGTTAGACTGGTGAAAAATTTAGTTGGAGAAGAACTTAATACACTTAGGATTCCCTCGAGTTAAGTTGATTTTGAGATTAATGGCTTACTTGGGTGTTTAAATTTAATTCCTCTTGGTGATGTGATTTGAGTTTATACTATTTTGCACCTTTGGCGCTTAAGTTTTGGGTATGTTTTTACTGATGTTGCGACTTTAATGGCATATGAGTGCCAAAAGTGCAGTAGTAAATAAATTATCCTCGGCAATTTTGGCGAGGGTGGAATCAATTAAGTACAAAGGTCGCGATGAAAAATTGTAGATATCCTGGTTAAATGATTTCAGCACAATACCCTTATAAAATTCTACCTTTTTCCCTACCTTTACTCCTATGTCAAGACAAGGTACAATAAAAAGATACAGCCTCATTCTGGAGAAAACCGGAAAGCGACATTTTCCTTCCTTTGATAGGATTAAGGATTATTTGTATGATCATGGGTTCGAGATTTCAGATAGGACTATTCAGAGGGATATAGAGCAAATCAGGAATGAGTTTGGTATTTCAATTCTATACGACAGGGATAGGAATGGGTATTACATAGATGAAGAAAGCAGTATTAATTTTGACAGATTTCTCAGGTTTCTGGAGTTGATGAATACCGCAGAATTACTGGCTGAGACATTGCGCGATAGTCAGGAAAGTCTGAACTATATTCAATTTGAATCCTCAGATAAATTAAAGGGTATCGAAAACCTCAAGCCGCTGCTCGAAGCCATCAAAATGAAACGCGAGGTTCAGTTTGTCCACGAAAACTATCAAATGGAAACCATTAAGGACTTTGTGGTTTACCCCTATTTGCTCAAGGAATACCTAAGACGTTGGTATCTATTGGCATTTGTACCCCAATATGACGACATGCGGATTTTTGGCATTGACCGCATCAGTAATCTGAAAGTTAAGAAAAAGGTTTTTAAGGA
The DNA here is from genome assembly GCA_007134625.1 of Saprospiraceae bacterium. Taxonomy (GTDB): domain Bacteria; phylum Bacteroidota; class Bacteroidia; order Chitinophagales; family Saprospiraceae; genus PWJY01. Next base: position 4,470 of record SLKL01000273.1, on the reverse strand, counting down.
AAGTCCTGAGATTGATCCTGTTTCCTTTTTTAGGGATACTATTGGCGTATCTTATTTCGTCAATCCGGTTGAGGAAGTTCTGCTGTCTTTCGATTCTCTTGAGGCTAAATATGTAAAAAGTTTACCTCTGCATTCTTCACAGGAAATTGTTAAGGAAACTGAGGATGAATTGATCATCAGCTTGCGTATAGTACCCAATACTGAATTTTATCAGAAGATACTGATGATGGGCTATAGCGTAAAGGTATTGGAGCCGGAATGGATGGTTGATAAGATAAAAAATACATTAGCCAAAGCACTGGTTAATTACGAAAAAAGCTGAGTGCGACACAGTTTGGCGTTCCCGGAAACTATATTTGCCATCAAAAAAATATATGCTAAGTAAAACACCGGTTTCCAGGGAATTAATTACTCTAAAAAATGAATTATTAAATAAAGTCAAATCAATACTAAAGCATGAATTTATAGGTATTGACCATTTGATTGATGAATTAACCGAGGCTGTAGGTTTCTGGTATCTTTTTCCCGATTTGCAGGATAAACCTTTGGTTATTAATCTTTGGGGTATGACCGGAGTGGGAAAAACTTCTCTTATAAAAAGATTGGTTAGCCTTCTTGAGATGGAAAAATCTTTTTTCATGTTTGATCTTGGGTCGAGAACCAGATATTCGTTGGGGGTAGAAGCTGTATTAGAAGAAATTTATGAAAATGAAAATGGAAAACCGCTTATTCTTGCATTTGATGAGTTTCATAATGCGCGGACATTAAATAAAGAGGGCACTGATAATTTTAACAGCCCTTCCAGAATTGTCTGGCAGTTACTGGATTCCGGTAAATATCAGATTCACCCTAATTCATCTCAGCTAAGTGCCCTTTTTAGAGTAAAACGCGATCTGGAACTCTGTCTGAAAATGGGAGTTGTTGTAAAAAACGGCTTGGTTACAGGTAAAAAAGAATTCTTTTTAAAGAATTTTTACGATGAGGATCCTTTTTCTGTCTTTTCAAAAATGAAACGAAAAGGTCAAGCGCAAGAAATACCATTTGTCGATTCCGCAATGTATTCTACTATTCATGATTTAGCTCCTGATCTCTTTTTTAGCAAAAATGATGTAATTGAAAAATTACTCAGTATGGATGGATTTGAGACAGTTGAATTATTAGAAAAAATCTATCAAAATGGGATTAGCCCCAAATGGGTGGACTGTTCAAAATCATTGATCTTTATCCTTGGCAATTTGGACGAAGCCTATCATTTATCTGGCAACTTTAACCCGGATATTCAGCCTGATTACTTGCATGAGCAAACATTGAAAGTGGATGTATTTAAAATAAAAAAGGCATTGCGATGTCGATTCCGAAGTGAACATATTGGAAGGCTGGGTAATATTCATTTTCTTTTCCCCGCCTTTAGTAAAAACTCATTTGAACAACTCATAGAGCAGGAATTGGGAAAAATAGCAAAGATTATTAATTCTCGCTTTAGTGTGAAGCTGGAGTTTGAGAAATCAGTGGTTAAAATGATTTATGATGAGGGGGTATTTCCCACACAAGGGACAAGACCGGTTTATTCTACCATTCAACAATACATAAAAAGCAAGTTGGGAAAAATAATGTCGGAGATGATGATCAGAGGTTTAGAGATTGATGCGATAAAGATTGGTTTTAGTCAGGAGCAACTCACTGTCAATTATCTGAAAGAAAAAGAAATCCAACATAGCCTTTGTCTTCCACTTAGTCTTAACCTAATCAAACTAAAAAACAGTCGAAAAGACGATGCGCAGGCAATTACTGCTGTTCATGAGTCCGGTCATGCTGTTATTTCCATTTTTCTTCTGAATTCAATCCCTGAATTGATAATATCGAGCACCCCTGAAGTAGGACAAAATGGATTCATTCAGTCGAGCTTACAATGGGATTATGTTGGTAAGGCTGATATAGTGAAACGATTGGCTATGATGCTTGGAGGTTTGGTAGCGGAGAAATTAATTTTTGGTGAAGAAAATTTTACTTCCGGGTCAGAAAATGATTTACAACTAGCTACTCAGTTTGCAACAGAAATGATAAAAAGCAGCGGAATGGGCAGTAAATTGGGCGCTTTCCATTCAAAGTCACCCCAAACCTTCAATTATCTATACGATAGAAGTGATGATTTATCCACTGAGGCCGAAAACCTGTTATTGGATGCTTACAGGCTTGCAGAGAACACCCTTAAGCAACATCAGCTTCTATTGTTGAAAATGTCAGAGTTCCTCAGTGATGAGCGAGCTCTGACAAAAGGTCAATGCCTGAAGATGGTCAATGAATGTGGCTATGACTTTCCCCCGCTTGAGATTAGCCGGGAAAGAGAACCGGATTTTTATAGAAAGCTATTGAAGAAAAGAATTTCCTCATTTTCGGCCGACGGAGACAATAGCTTGATTGATAAGCCCAAAGCTGGAGGTATTGAACTTGCGATGAATTAATTACCTGAGTTTCATTAAAATTTTTTGTAAAACAACAATAAAAAAAACATAATATATGAGTTTAAGCATTGAATGCCCCAAATGTCAAGAAGTTTTTAGCCCTGAAGAAGCCCTCAATGGAAAGTTACAAGCCCATTATCAGGCTGTATTCGACCAAAAATTAGCAGAGCAAAATCAGCTCTTACAAAAAGAAAAAGATTTGCTGCAAAAAGAAAGAGTTCAGCTAAAGGACTTGAAGAAGAGGGAGGAGGAAATGATTGAAAAAAGAATGCAGAAAGTTCTGGCAGAAGAGAGAACAAAGCTTGAGCTTTCTATTACGGAAAAGTATCAGCAGGAAATGTCTTTACTGAAGGAACAAAATCAGAAAAAAGTCGAGGAAAATAGGTTGTTAAAAGAAAGAGAGTTGCTGTTGTTGAAGAAAGAGGCCGAATTGAAATCAGAGAAAGAGGACCTGAATTATACCATTGAAAAGCAATTATTAGAGCAAAGGACCGAGATAGAGCAAAAGGCACGGGCTAAGGAAAGAGAGAGCTTTGAATTGGAAAGGATAAAACTGCTCAAGCAGATAGAAGATAATAAAAAGTTGGCTGAGGAAATGAAAAGGAAAGCAGAGCAGGGGTCTATGGAGATGCAGGGCGAAGTTCAGGAAATAGCTTTGGAGGAATTGTTGATTAGGACATTTCCTACAGATACTGTCCGTGATGTGCCTAAAGGTACTCGTGGCGCCGATTTGATTCATACTATTTTCAATGATGCCCGTCAAGAGTGTGGAAGCATAGTTTACGAAAGCAAAAGGACTAAATCCTTTTCTAAAGATTGGATAGACAAGATCAAACAGGATCAATTGTTGTGCAAAGCCGATGTAGCTGTTATAGTTACGCAAACCATGCCCCGGAATATGGATAAATTTGGACAATTAGATGGTGTGTGGATTTGTGGGTTCCATGAGGTAAAAAGCTTGTCATTTGTCCTCAGAGAGATGATTATCAGAACGCACTCCGTTAAGATTAGTCAGGAGAACAAAGGGGACAAAATGGAATTGCTATATGCTTATCTTACAAGTAATGAATTTGTCCAAAGTGTGAAAAGAATAATCGAGAATTACGACAGTATGCTCAAGCAACTCAATTCTGAGAAAAAAGCGATGAACAGAATCTGGGGTCAGCGGGAGAAACAGATTTGGGCTGTACAGGAAAATATGGCGACGCTTTTTGGCTCTATTAAAGGAATTGCAGGTGCAGAGCTTGCAACCAACTCTTTACTTGAATTAAAAGCTGAAGGCGAAGAGTGATTACTGGAAAAGAGACCAATTTCGTTTATCTGTCTGCCTTATTGTACTCGGATGAACAATACCGCAAATGCCATGATAATCTCATTGCTTTATTCATTAAGCACAACATAGGATATGGGTATCTTGAGGAAACTAAAGATATTTGGTGCCGGGACTATATGCCCATTCAGGTAGCAGAAGATCGCTATGTTCAATTCCGATATGAGCCGTCTTACCTTCGGGATTGTCCTGAACTTAGGTCTGATCCTCACGATGTTTGTAACGCAAACCATTTTGATCCTGTTTTTTCTGATATCAATCTCGATGGTGGAAATGTGGTCAGTTGGTCTGATAAGGCAATAGTCACTGACAGAATATTTGACGAAAACCCGGAATATTCCAATCGAAGCAAACTGATCGCAGATTTAGAAGAATTACTGGAGGTGGAGGTCATTGTGATTCCACAGATTAAATCTGATATGACAGGTCATGCGGATGGGATGCTCCGGTTTCTTAATGGCAATACGGTAATTGGAAATGACAGATCAAAGGAATTCAACTATTGGCGGGAAGGTATAGAAAAAGTAATCAAAGAGAAAGGTCTGCATTACATTGATATTCCCTTTTTTGAATACAAGTCAAAACATTTTCCGGATAACGCCATCGGATGTTATATCAATTATCTCGAGATTGCTGATTTAATCATCCTCCCGGTTTTTGAAACTAAAATCAACTATG
>SLKL01000140.1 GCA_007134625.1 Saprospiraceae bacterium | reverse complement strand
GGTCTTGTTCTACAGTTACAAAATCTTCAGCCGCACAATCATTGTCCAGATTTAGAATCCTAACTGTATAAACTCCCGGAGCGGTCACCTCTATTTCAGCCTGTTCAGCAGATCCTGAAATATCTCCATCAGAACTTGTCCAGATAATTTCAAAATTATCCGAATGATTGGAGGTTGTAGCATTTAAAATTACTGAAGGATTATCACAAGGTAAAAGTTGATCTTCCCCGGCGGAAATATTTGGCAGATCGACATCTTCTTCTACTACAACAGATAGTGAAATACTACAACCTGTCCTGTTTAAGGTCAACTCAAGTTCATATGTTCCCGGAGCATCAACAGTGATTGCACCGGAGCTCATACCGGAGATTATATTTCCATCAATAGTACTCCATTCAAAACCTAAGTCAGAATTCGGTGTCGGTGAACTCGCAAATATTTCAGATTCATTGATTAAACAAGTGAGTTCATCGGGTTCATTCAATTCAGCTTCAGGCACTTCAAAGTCTCCCTCTACCCTGACTGTCACTGAATTCTCACAGCCATTTTCCTCATTTCTCACTGTTAAGGTATATAATCCCAAACTACCGGCCTCTGCTATCATCTCATCATCCACCCCAATAATAGAGCCACCATCTTCTGCCTGCCATCTGTAGGAGATATCGGCACCACTTTCTGAATCACTGCCATCCAAAATTACGGACTCCACAATACAGGTGAGTAAATCAGGTTCTGAGATATTCACTTCTGGCAAATCCTGATCTATCTCTACAGTGACACTGACTGTATCTGCACAACCTGACAATTCGTTAATGCCGATAAAATAATAGTCGCCGGGCTGTTCAACATTAATCATCAATTCATCCACAGTAATTAAGTCCCAATTGGCATCTCTCCATTCGGTAAAAGTAACCAAGTCTGCTTCGTCAATAATTCCCTGAATTCCGGCAGTCGAATCATCACAGGAAATGAAATCAAGAGTCTCAGCAGAAATTCTTGGTAAACCGGGTTCAAAGTCTATAATAATTTCGGCAAAGGGATTGGTGCAGGAACATAAAAAGTCTAACTCAAAAACGATACGCAATGGTCCGCCACTATATCCCTCTAAAATTTGGACAGGTATAAATACAGAATCCTGAAATGGAGGAATAATAATTTGATCAGGAATCGGCTCAAAATCCACACCCGGAACCGCTGTACTCATATCAGAAGAGAAATTCAAATTCACCACTACCGAATCTTCCATATTTCCTGAACCGATCCTACTGAGTACAAAATAGGCCTCACCTTCCAAACACTCATCGAAAATAACATTACTTCCAGTGCCGACCACATTAGATTCTAAGACTGAACTTGCTCCTGCATCGAAACTACCGGCTTCCAGAAAAACAGCAGAGTCATAATTGGCATCGATTGCATCGCCAATCACCATTTTTATGGTGTAGGTTTCACATGGTATTACAACCGCAACCGCTTCAAATACTGCTGTATATCCATCAAACTCTATCAACTCAATGGCAACCCCATCACTATCAAGCAGATCGCCACAGTTAGCTGCATCACCGGCACCCTGCGGCTGTCCTTCAGGGGTATTATCAAAATAATATTGACTATTCAATCCTCTATTTACATTGTTTATGGCAACAGGTTCGTTAGTACCCGGAATAAGTGCAATATTTTCAGCCCCGTTAGTAAAAGGTCCATTAATCCCGGGACCACTGATGAAGAAACCAAAAACATCATTGAAATTATCGCCAACCCATTCGCAATACTCTTCTGATGCAAAAACATAGCGAAAACGCACTGTATCTGCTGTAGGTACAAAATCGAACTGAATACCCACCGCATCATTGATCACCTGATTATCAACTAACTGCCTAAGGTCCGGATCACCATCACCATTTAAGTTACTTCCGGTATTTGCACGGGTATTCGGTCCTTGAATATTCCTGATATTACCGGTAGAAAAAACGATTCCCTCATCTATACCTATAGAGCTCATTCCATTAAAAAATCTACCCCTCCCGGGATTAGGACCTATCGCTTGAATATTAGATACATCAAAACAATTTCCGCCAATAAGTACATCTCTGATTAACTCCTCAGCACTGAAACCTGAAGAATCAATAATCCCCTGATACCTCGATAAAGAGCTTGGATTGACCTCTTGAGAAGATATTTTGTTATAGGAAATAAATGGAAATTGCCTAGCTTGCTCTCTTTTAAAACAGAAGGTAAAGTGGATGCAAGAAGACTCGGGAACCATTTCAATGTGACGCCCTTTCCTTTTCCACTGAACATCTCTATACTCGCGCATCTCTAACTGATGATCTGAAAAGGTAAGTCCTGTTGTCAAATCATAAGTTTCACCCTTTTCAAAACCACAAATCTCAATTTCAAAACAACCTTCTCGTGCATCAGGCAAAAATAACCGATCTACTTCTGAATTGATCTCATGAAAAAAATGCTCCGAACTACCCTCAATAAAAGTTTGACCAAAGGAAATATTATAGGAGAAAAACACTATAATAACTGTGCAGAAAAAAGAGTAAAGGCGTTGGTCAATCATTCTTAATATAAACTTTTTAAAAGTCAATATGGGGTTACCACAAGACTAAATCGGGTAGAAACCGTTGTATAAGTGGCAAATTTAATTAATTAATATTTAGTAACTGTAAGAAAGTTCTTTTTTTTACCTTTCTTTAAGAAGCTTTCCCAATATGGAATATCTTATGGGTGTTGGATTGTCTCAAAGAGCTTTTTGACTAGTTTAGGACAAGGGTGATTTAAATCAAAAAGATCAACAATCCGGTGTCTCATTCTAAGTAATTTAAACTATCTTTGCAGCGAAATTGAGAAAACTCTCAGGAGGAAAAAATCAATTTCAGGGATTTTGGTATTTTTTTAGTTATTCAACTATCTCACCTACCAATTAATTTTCCCAACATTTACTAAACAGCATTATCGTATTACTGAAGCTTTCAAAAGGCTCATTTAAAAAATTTCCAAATGACATCCATTTCTTTTTCAGAACTTGGTCTGACTCAAGACCTACTCAGCGCTATTACAAATATGGGATTTGAAAATCCTTCTCCCATTCAACAGCAGGCTATACCTGTATTGTTAAAAGGCAAAGATATCGTCGGGCAGGCGCAAACAGGCACGGGAAAAACCGCTGCTTTCGGCATTCCACTAATTCAGTCCATTGACCCTTCTGAAAAAAATATTCAAGCACTTGTGGTCTGCCCTACAAGGGAGTTAGCCATCCAGGTAGCTGCGGAATTAGGCCAATTGGCAAAAACAAGTAAGTCGGCTAAAATGCTGGCAGTTTATGGAGGCGAAGCTATTTCTAATCAAATAAAAGCTTTAAAATGAAAATGAAATATCATGTCAAATAAAAACAATAACAGTCGACGAAAATTTATAAAAAATACTGGTGCGGTATTAACAGGGTCTTTTTTTGTCAATCCTTTATTAAGACTTAATATAGTAAATGGTC
>SLKL01000211.1 GCA_007134625.1 Saprospiraceae bacterium | reverse complement strand
TTGACAAGAAAACACTATCTTTGGGTAAATAAATATTAAATTTCATGAAGACTATGCATATCGGGGAATTCAAGGCAAATTTTTCTGCAGTGGTTGAACTTTTGAAAAAAGGTATCACCATAAAGGTTATAAAGGGAAAAGCCGGGGAACTCGTGGGGTATTTTGGTAAGGAGTTGCCACATGCAGCAAAGAAGAAAAGACAGCTTGGTTTTTTTAGCGATGAACAAGTTGATATAAAAAAGGAAGATCTTCAATGGTCAGATGAGGAACTTGATGAAATGGGCTTATAGGGATTATGAAATATTTGATTGATAGCCATGCCATACTTTGGATCGCATTTAGCGAGGAAAAATTAAGTAAAAATGTAAAAAAGATTTTGCTTGACCTAGACTCTGAAATTTATATAAGTGCTGTCAGTATCTGGGAAATAAATCTCAAATTTTCTCTTGGAAAACTAAACCTTAAAGGCAGAACTCCTTCAGAATTATTTAACGGATTGGATACCTTTTTTAATTGTGAGTATCTTGACTTGACAAAAATGGATGCTTCAACATTCTTCCAATTAGATACTTTCCATCATAGGGATCCATTTGATCGAATTATGATATGGCAGGTGCTGCAAAACGATCTGACATTTATTACAGATGATGAACAGATTCATAAATATACGGATTGTGGCTTAAAAGTACTTTGGTAAAACCCCACTTGTACCCAAAGATATTTTATGCTCATCCCGGAGGTCATTGTGCCATTTTTCAGTAGGGATGGAACTTTCAGTATTGTATTTTAGCGGATATTCACAGAGCCCCCTTCGAGAGCCTCAGGGGGCAGATGTTGTAGGACGCTTTCGAAATTGCATTTTAATAGCTGTTCATTTGGGGATGGGATATATAGTTTTTCCACAAAGCAAAGAAGAATACATTAAGAATAGAAATCCCCGTTTTCTAAACAGATTAATTTCTAATGTATAATTTTTGTTGATTTCTATGCAAAGGACAGTATCTTTGTAAAGAAATTTGAAAAAACTTTACAAATGCATCCTCGTGAATTACCTAAATTACCACTAGATATTGATTTAGAAACTAAAAGGGTTTTAAAAGCTTTGCCCGCTGCACATGCTGCTTTAGCTGAGTTAAAAGGTATTGCAACCACCATACCGAATCAAAATATTTTAATTAACACACTTGGATTGCAGGAGGCCAAAGACAGTTCTGCGATAGAAAACATCATCACAACTCATGACGACTTATACAAATCTGAATTGAATCTAAAGGCTTTCAAATCTCTGCAGGCAAAAGAGGTTCAGAACTATATTGCTGCTCTAAAAAAAGGATTTGAACTCACGACTTATACTGGACTACTAACCAATAATAGTATTTTGCAAATTCAGGAAATACTAGAAGACAACAAAGCCGGATTTAGGAGATTGCCGGGTACTGCCTTAAAAAATGCTGCTACAGGTGAGACTGTATATACTCCCCCACAAGATTATGAAGAAATATTAAGGCTTATGTCCAATCTTGAGGAATATATCAATGATTCTGAAATGCAAGATTGTGACCCATTGATCAAAATGGCAATTATTCACTTTCAATTTGAAAGCATTCACCCCTTTTACGACGGGAATGGCAGAACCGGCAGGATAATAAATATTTTATACTTGATTTTGCAAAACCTACAATCTCTGCCAATTCTATATTTAAGTAATTACATCATTAAACACAAAGCTGATTATTACCGTCTTCTACAAAGTGTCAGAGATGAAAATTTATGGGAAGAATGGGTATTGTTTATGGTAAAAGGTGTGGAACAAACTGCCAAAGAGACTATAGAACTGATTATCAAGATCAAAGAGTTAATGCTTGACTATAAGCATCGACTTCGAGCCAATTACAAATTCTATAGTCAGGATTTGCTAAATAATCTATTTAAACATCCCTATACAAAAATTGAATTTGTTGTAAACGATTTGGGAGTTTCCAGATTAACTGCCGCTAATTACCTAAACAAACTGGCAGCCGATAAAATGCTGAAAAAGAATAAATTGGGAACCGGAAATTATTACATCAACGAGGAGCTATTTACTTTGTTGACAAAGAGATGAAAATTTATCTAATTGTGAATTGCTTTCAGAATTGAGCAATGAGTGAAATTTGGAATTAAAAAACCGCAATATCATGATTTAAACCTACTATTATTTCAATGTGAAACCCCCTCCCCTGATAAGACGGAAATAAAGGAAAAAAATCGTCTCAATACAGATTTGTTTATAATTTGTTAATGCTTTTTTCAAAAAAAATTTGTGAAGCTCTCAAATCGTCTTAAAAATGATTTTTTTAATGGCTGAAAATAGTCAGCTTTTACCCAGGATCAGTTGAATATAATTTTGTAAAATCCGGGCTTATATAGATAGGAATCAGGCAAATGATTAAAAAGGTGAAAATGGTGAAAACGAACCAAATAATCTTTATCCAAATGTGTAAAGCAAAGTGATAAACAGCATAATTTCGGTGCACTATGTTTATAAGTTAGTATAAAGTTAAGTACTAAAATATTATTAAATAAATAAAACGGAAAAGCCGAAAACCGTCTTACAAAGTAGGCATATTAAACCATAAAACAATGACAAAAATGTTATTTTTCTTTGTATCAACACTTCTATTAGTGAGTTTAAATTCTTGTGAATCAAGTACAAACAGTAATTCAGCAGAAGGGTACGAGGCTGCTCAAACGGTGACCGAGATTACTCATGATGAGGTTATTGCTGCTCAGCAAGCGTGGGTAGATGCTTTGGTAGAAATAGGCAGGCTTAATACTACCGGAGGGGATTACAGAGCCTTTGCAGCGGAGGTACTTTCGACTGCTTACAATTATGAGCATGGCGAAGTGTTTTTCAAACCTACTTTAACGCATGGAGATCAAACGTTTAGAAATACAAAGACGGGCGCCCTTGCTTACTTCGTAGGCGGAGTAGATGCTTATCCGGATGATAAGGGATTTGCATTAAACCCCTGGAAAAGTGCTCGTTTTGAAAATTCCGGGGTACAAATACATGGTAACGTTGCGATCACTATGGGGAATGTTTTTGTAAGCGATGCTGATGGCAATGAAGTAATGGTAGATAAAACCTGGGCTTTCAAAAAAGGTGATGACGATCAATTAAGAATTATACTACACCACTCCTCTCTGCCTTTTACGCCATAATTTAAAGTAAATCTGATATAAAAAAGAGGCTGTTCAAATACATTGATCAGCCTCTTTTTATATACTGGAGAACCATGATGTGAATTGCTTTCAGAATTCCATTTTAGCGGATAATCTTTGGTAGTACGGACGTTACATGCAAGGTCCCCACGATGTATAGCACTTTAAAATTGTCTTATTAGCTACTACCACAATTTATACCTTCGAAAAACATTCATTCTCCGCAAAATTTCTTAGCTTTACCCCAACCAAAATAGAATCCAAGATGGAAAATGCAATCGTCTTCGTATTTATCATTGTTTTCTATGTTTTT
>SLKL01000471.1 GCA_007134625.1 Saprospiraceae bacterium | reverse complement strand
TAGATAATACTTTTTCCCTTAGCGGAAAGAGCAGCAATTAAAAGGGCAACTCCGGCTCTGATATCCGGTGAACTCATCTCTATACCGCGAAGAGGTGACTGTTTGTTCAGACCAATTACAGTGGCTCTGTGGGGATCACACAAAATAATTTGAGCACCCATGTCGATTAATTTATCAACAAAAAACAGCCTGCTTTCAAACATTTTCTGATGAATGAGAATACTTCCATTTGCCTGAGTCGCCACAACCAGAATAATACTCATGAGGTCAGGAGTAAAGCCTGGCCACGGAGAATCGTAAATGGTCATGATAGAACCGTCAATGAATGTTTGGATTTTATACTGATCCTGTTCAGGGATAAAAATATCCTCACCTTTAATTTCTATTTTTAATCCGAGTTTCTCAAAAGTAGGGATGATTACACCCAGTTTATCCGGCTTAGCGTCTTTTATGGTAAGCTCTGAGCCGGTCATAGCAGCCAATCCTATGAAGCTGCCAATCTCAATCATGTCAGGTAAAATCCGGTGATTGGTGCCACCCAGTCTTTCCACTCCTGTTACGCGCAAGAGATTGGAACCAACACCCTCAATTTTTGCTCCCATACCTATGAGCATAGAACACAATTGTTGAATGTAAGGCTCGCAAGCTGCGTTATATATGGTAGTGGTGCCAGGACACAAACTCGCTGCCATCAGGATATTTGCCGTTCCGGTTACACTGATCTCATCCATTAAAATATACCCACCCTTAAGTCCGGTAGCATCTAATAAATAAGTTTTTTCCTCCGGATCATACCTGAAGTCAGCTCCCATTTTTTGAAAACCTAAAAAATGAGTATCCATTCTTCTGCGCCCTATTTTGTCGCCCCCAGGTTTAGGTAAAAACGCCTTTCCAAATCTCGCCAGCATAGGTCCCATCAGCATAACTGAGCCTCTTATTTTACTGGCGTCCTTTTGGTACTTTTTAGTTTTGGTATATTCCAAATCTACATCGTCGGCTTGAAACTTCCAGCTATCCGCTCCAACTTTTTCTGTTTTGACGCCCAGGCCTTTTAGCAAATCAATTAAGCGGTTGACATCAAGTATATCGGGAATGTTGGATATGGTGACCTCTTCTTCAGTCAATAGTACGGCTGAAATGACTTGTAGTGCCTCATTTTTTGCACCCTGAGGTATAATGGTGCCATTGAGTTTATTGCCTCCCTTTACTTCAAAAGCTTGATATCCCATGCTTATTCTCTTTTGTTAGAAGCACAAATATATTAATTTATTTTTTAATTTGAGTTTTGTGCCTAAAAAAATTGAGATAGCTTAAGAAATTTTAACTGAGGCTTAATAATTGAATTCAGCTTAATTCATGGATAGGCAGGAATAGGACTGGTTTTAACAAAATTATCTGCGCTTCCTGCCGGTCTTTCTTTTTCTGTTATTCCTTGATTTTGACTTTGATTTAACGGGAGGATTAGCAGATCTTTGACGGCGGTAAGTTTTTGAAGAGTCCAAAGCATCAAAGGTTATAGAGTCATCCAACTCAATTTTGCCCTCACAAAGGCTTCCCAAATCATCTAAAATAATGTCATCAGAGACATAGTGTTTAGGATTCCAGGTTTTATAGGCTAACTTCATGTAGGAACCAATGATATTGAGAATTTCAATTTGTTTTTCCTTATCCTCCTCTTCTGCAGCCTTATCAACTAATTCCTGAATATATTTTCCATAATGCCTGAATCTCATCCTTGATTGATTGTACGAAGGCTTTTCAGGATCTATTTTAGTGGATTCCAGGGTGGGCTTCTCTCCTTTTGGAGGTGTTACATCAAGGTCAAATTCAGCTAAACGGAACATATGATTCCAGAGCCTTTGCTCAGCATCTACATTTCCCTTATTAATGGGGTTCATATTGCCCATTAGTTTAATTATTTCTTCTGCGTATGCCTGCCTTTTTTCCTGCTCAGGAATCTTTTTTAATTCATGGATCATGTCCTGAATATTTCGACCGTATTCAGAAATGATGAGTTTTTCTTTTTGTGTATTGTATTGAAAATTCATTGATATTTTTTTATTCAACGGTTACTGATTTAGCTAAATTTCTAGGTTGATCCACATTGCAACCTCGCATTACTGCAATGTGATAACTGAGCAGTTGTAGTGGAATTACTGATAAAAGAGGGGTCAAGGGTTCTGCCGTTCTTGGTATCTCAATAGCAAAGTCAGACAAAGCTTTGATTTTTTTATCGCCCTCGGTAATGATAGAAATTACTTTTCCTTTCCGCGCTTTTACCTCCTGAATGTTACTCATTATTTTATCATAAGCACTGAGATTAGTTGCAACCACCACTACGGGCATGTTTTCATCTATCAGTGCAATAGGTCCATGCTTCATTTCGGCAGCAGGGTAACCCTCGGCATGTATATAGGAAATTTCCTTTAGCTTTAGGGCGCCTTCAAGAGCAACCGGAAAATTATAACCTCTACCAAGATAAAGGGCATTATTAGAATTCTGAATTGAGTTGGCGATCTCTTTTATTTTACTGTCTTTTGCCAAAATGTTTCTGACCTTGTTGGGTATTTCGTTTAGTTCAGAAACCAACTTGAGGTAGTAATCCTTTTGAAGCGTATTCCTGATTTTTCCAAGCTCTAAAGCAAGTAAAGTCAATAAAGTCAATTGCGAAGTAAAGGCTTTTGTAGAAGCAACTCCTATTTCAGGTCCGGCATGTATATAAGAGCCCGCATCAGTTACTCTCGCTATGGAAGAACCTACAGAGTTTACTATACCATAAATGAAAGCACCTTTTTCTTTAGCGTGTTGAAGTGCAGCCAATGTGTCAGCAGTCTCTCCTGATTGAGACAAAGCAATTACTATGTCATTCGAATTGATAATAGGATTTCTGTACCTTAATTCTGATGCATACTCTACCTCAACAGGCAGCCTTGCAAGGTCTTCGATTAGATATTCACCTATTAAACCCGCATGCCATGATGTGCCACATCCCGTAATTATTAATCTTTCTGCTTTGGCAAACTTTTCCCTATGCGGCTCCATTCCACCCAATCTTGTCCAGCCGTGTTCAGCATTTAATCTTCCGCGCATTCCATCGGATATAGTTTCAGGTTGCTGATGAATCTCCTTTAACATAAAATGGGGAAATCCACCTTTCTCCAACTCCTCAATTTTTAAATCCAGTTCTACAATTGAGGGTTTTTGGGGCTCATTTTGAAACGATTTAATCTGAAGATTCTCTCCCTTTTTCAATATAGCCATTTCCTCATCTTGCAGATACACTACTTCCCGGGTATGTTCAATTAGTGGTGTTGCATCACTTGCTAAAAAAAACTCGTTTTTCCCAAGACCTATAACAAGGGGACTGGCTTTTTTTGCTGCAATAACCAAATCAGGTTCATTTTTATCCACCACCACAATCGCATATGCTCCGATTATTTTTTCTAAAGCAAGTCTGACTGACTCTTCGAGTGACACCTGATATCTTGTTTTAAATTCACTGATTAGGTGCACAAGTACTTCAGTATCTGTTTCACTTACGAATTGATGTCCGAGTTTTTTCAGGGCTTCTCTTAGCGTATCACAATTTTCTATAATGCCATTATGGACTAAGGCTATACCATTATCAGAAGAAGTATGGGGGTGAGCATTGATATCATTAGGTTCCCCATGAGTTGCCCACCGCGTATGCCCGATACCTGTAGTGCCTGTTGGGCTTGCGGCATTTACTACTTTCAGAAGGTCATTTACTTTCCCTTTCTTTTTGAATACCTCAATTCCACCATTAAGAATAGCAATCCCGGCACTGTCGTACCCCCGGTATTCAAGGCGCTGAAGACCTTTCATAATAATAGGTGACGCTATTTTATCACCAACGTATGCTACAATGCCACACATGTTAAAAAATTCTGTTTATCTGGTGTAAATTACCCTGAGCTCTATCGGAAATTCATCATGACCTGCTCCAAAAGTTCTGCTATTTCCCATTAAGTTGGCAGTATTATTAGCCCGTAAAAATAAAGCAGGATTATTGCCTTTTCTTATCACTTCTTGTAAATGAGAAGTTATATTCATTTCATATACAGACAAGGTGTCATTTCCTATAACTTTATCCTCAAGGAAACCTCCAAAATTAACGGTTGTACTTGAGCCTTGTTCTATTCTTACATCTTCAATTGGACTTAGGCTTCCGTCCTCGTTTTGTTTAAACATTAAAAGTCTGGGAATAGTTTGCTCATTACCGACGGTGGGCTCATCAAGCTCATTGAGATAAATGCGCAATCTTGCCTGATTTATTAGAGATCCTTGTAGCTCATCAATTCCTTCAATATTTATGCGTGATGCAAGTCCTCCCAGGCCTTGAAAAATTAACGTCTGATCTTGTTCTGAATCGATAAGGTCTTCAACTCCTGAGGACTCATAAGAGTGATTGTAAACCTGTGCCGTCAAAAATTGAGTTTCAGGAACGTAACGCCTTATCTGTTCTTCCCCATCACCGGTATAATATACGATTAGCTGTGTTCTTGGGTTATCAGGGTAAAACCCCATCAAACTCCCTGATTGTCCCGTAGTGGTGAGGTAAAGACCATTAAATTGAGTAAGGAAAAGTGAGTCTGATTGTATAGATATAGAATCAAGACCTAAAAGCTCCATTCCAATTCCATTATTAATAGGTATTCTCAACTGAGGCACCAATTGAGTGGTATCACTGCCGTCTTCGCCCTCCGTGATCCTGGTTATTAGAGTGTTGGGCTTTGGAGTAAAATTGAGCAACTGCCCGACAGGAATCGGGTCGTAATTAAATATATGATTGGTGTAGTAGGGATTTCTTGGGTCATAAAATTCATTTAATCGAAATACATCTATTGACATAGGAACTGTAGTATCTCCATAAAAAGCTGATGAATCGTAGTGTAAAGCTAAAATTACTGAATCTATAGTTATAGTCTCTGATGTATCTACCACTGGTATCTGAGGTACAAGGTGAAGGGCAAATTCCGCTTTGATAGAACCGAAAAAGGGATGACTGTAATGTCCGATTCTGTGGGCTCCTAACCTGTCAAATCTTTCAAAAGTAAGAATCGAATCTGTTTTTACAACCCTCGCAGAAATCTCAAAATCCTCAGTCACCTCAAAATCAATCCTGTCACCTTCTACCAGGTCTTCACCAACAAAAGATGGGTCATTGCAGCCGGAAGAGATGAAAATTAGTACAAAAAGGGTGATAATTATGCCAACAGGGCGTATTAAAAAACCGGTCATTAAAATACATTTAGTTTTGAAATGCAAAAATAGATTAATTGAGCAATTGATCACAATGCTTGATGATAAAAGACCAACAAGGCTCATTTATAAACATATTCAATGAGCTCTGTGAAAGGGAAACGGTAAAAAAAACTTTTTAGTCCTCTGTTAACTCATTATATAAAGAAATATACTGCTCTATTAACTCAGCATTCTCTTCAAAATTAAACTCCTTAATAAGTCCATTGTCGCTTCCGTGCAAACTATCTGTAATAGAAGCATCTGAGGTCACTATAGTGTCCGCAAATTCCATCGCACCTTCCAGAAGGTTTATTGAACCGTTATTTTGGTAACTTGCAAGATCCTCTTCCTCCAAATGATTTATCTGAGCTTTCTCGATGAATTCATCATTAAATGTTTTCTCGATTTCAGAATCATATGATGAATAAACGACTTTACAGTTTTTGAAAAGTGGTTCTGTTTTATAAGCTCTTTTCAGATATACGGGGATCAAACTTGTCATCCATCCATGACAGTGCACAATGTCAGGTGGCCACCCAAATTTCTTCACTGTTTCAATCACCCCTTTACAGAAAAATATCATTCTTTCCTGATTGTCATCAAATGGCTTGCCTTTGTTGTCTTCAAAAATATTCTTTCTCTTAAAAAACTCCTCATTGTCCAGAAAGTAAACCTGAAGTCTTGCTCCCGGAAGAGAAGCAACTTTTATGATCAATGGGTAGTCATCATCATCCACAATAATATTCATCCCCGATAACCTTACTACCTCATGGAGCCTGTGCCTGCGTTCATTAATAGTGCCGAATCTGGGCATTAAGATTCTTACTTCCATGCCTGAGTTCATACTTGCCGCTGCCAATTCCCTTACAATCTCTGACATTTCTGATAGATTGGTAAAGGGCTTCATTTCCTGAGTAACATACAGGATTCTTTTCTTACTCATAAGCTAAATTTAAAAACACATAAAATAGAAAACAATGGGCAAAGGTACGAATTTTTATTTTATTTACCTAATTATCAGTAAGGTCTGTTTGTTTGCTTAAATTGTGCAAATTTTGAAGGCTAAGTCAGCTGTTGTTTTTTGACTTTTTATGTTTCATCTTGGTTCTTCTAAATGGTAGTTTAAAGGGGTTTCGTTATTGAGAAATGCTATACAGAAAATGACAAAACTAAAATTTCCTTTATATTTGAGAGTGTGACTTAATAAATAGAATGGTATTATATCAAATCAATAAACCCAAAAACGATTGAAAATGGGCGCAGAACATCAAAAGTTTATGAGAAGAGCAATAGAATTGTCTATGAAGGGAATGAAGCAGGGCGATGGTGGGCCCTTCGGTGCAGTTGTTGTAAAAAATGGAGAAATAATAGGTGAAGGTTGGAATAAGGTTCTTTCTACAAACGATCCAACTGCTCATGCAGAGGTTGTAGCAATAAGAGACGCATGTGATAAAATTGGTGATTTTCAGCTGGAAGACTGTATAATATACACCTCATGTGAACCATGTCCCATGTGCCTTGGAGCTATATTCTGGGCTAGACCCAAAGAGTTCTTTTACGGTTGCACAAGAGAGGATGCTGCAGCTGTTGAATTTGATGACGATTTTATCTATTCCCAAATTCATGAACCACCTGAACAAAGGACTATACCTGCCAAAAATCTTCTTAGAGACGAGGCTCTGAAAGCTTTTCAATATTGGAAACAAATGGAGAAGAAAACACCTTACTAATGTTTGAATTACAATACCTGAAACAGGAGCTTTTGTCAAGGTGATTTCTTGGTTATTTAATCTTAAAAACCCGTTTATTCATTGGAAAAGGCTCTGATTTGACTACCGAAACCCTTTTGAAGCCTTGGTGATTGGGATTGATTAATACATTATAATCTCCCTGAGTTATGGCGGACGGTGTGAAAAGTAAACAATGTGAAGCTTCTATAATAAATCTATCCCCAATCTTCTGAGTAAAAGCAGGGTGAGGAAAATCTTTCCAACCATCCGCTAAATCCGAATCAAAAATCTTTGAATAAGGTAAATCATCAGGAATGAAAATAGTTAGCATCAAATAATCAGAGGGTATAGTACCTAAAGTTAAGTGCACAGCAACTTCGGCCATTGCTAAAGACCTGTTTTCAGCAGTATAAATTAACTCAAATCCCGGAGAATTCCACCTCCCGCCTTTTAAGGCAGCTCCTTTTCCTGAAAGTGGTAAAGCGTACTTTTTACGCACCAATCTGTAAACCTCCATCCTAAGCCAGAATCCCGTGATCTATCCTTACCAACTCACTAAGCACCATCTCTTTTCCGTATGAATCCTTTAGTAGATCAAAAGGCTTTAGATTGCCTAAAGCAAAATTCGGTGTATCCAACCACAATCGGAACTTCTCCATATCGCCAAAAACATCAACTCCCATCTGAGTAACCTCAGCAATCTCTATTATCTTCTCTGAATGAATAGGCTTAAAACGATGGTCTGCTGAAGCCTTATAGCGCTGCAAAGACTTGGTGGAAACATCCAGGAAATCTGCCCAGTCACTCTCAGAAAATGGAGCAAAATTAAATATAGCCTCAAAAAAAGAAAATGGAATACCGGATCTAATGGCTAAAATAATGAGCATCTTGTCAGACAAAAAGTCCCTGTAACTGATACGTCTCTTTGCATCAGAATAAAAAATACCCGGTGATTGCTTAATGTAGCTCACCATAGCTTCGTTTAAAGTACGATTTTCAATACTGTCTTCCCATTTGTACATAACCATCTCTTTTAAATAAAAACATTTGACCCCAAATTTACGACATTTGTCCTGGTCTAACAAGTTTTTTTCAAAGTTTTTCCAATTTTTCCCTATCGCATCTTTGAAACATTTAAAATCTCATTAAAAATATCTTTACCGGCACCTATGATTTCATCGGGAAAATCATAATCCTGATTGTGAAGTTCGGGCATGTTTTTCCCGGCACCAAGACCAAACAATGCACCCGAATATTTTCTGACAATTCGTCCAAAATCCTCGCCCCATCTAAAGGGATACATTCTTTCCTGTTTATTTAAGCCGGCCCTGTCAGCAGCTTCTTTTAATAAATTTACAGAGGCTTCATCATTGTTTGTAGAAAGAAACTCCTGCAATCGTTCTATTTTACATTTTAAACCATCTTTCTCCGCTTCCTTTTTTATAAAGGTCTCGAAGGTTTCCAGCAATTCCCGCAAAATAACCGTCCTTTTAGCCCTGATGGTAAAATGAACTTCTCCCTTTCCGGCTGCCGTACCATATGCCTTAGTGCCAAATTTCCCGAATATGGGCGTTATAAGACAATAATTATCATCCTCTATCACTTCATTAGTTAATTCAGCACCCTTAGCAATAATTTTGCTAATTAAGCCAGCAGGATTAATTCCACTTTGAGGTTGTCCTGCATGCGCTGTTTTTCCCTTTAAACTTACAATGATGCTAATTACACCACAACTAAAACTTCCGGTCCGATACACAATTTCATTCTTTGGATAACCGGGCAGGTTATGCAAAGCAAAAGCCATGTCTATTTTTTGTTCTGAAAGCTGAGGGTCATCTAACATCCATTGTGCACCTTCCCCTGTTTCTTCAGCAGGTTGAAAAAGTAGTAATGCCCGTCCTTTTTTTATCGGATTCAGATGAAGTTCCATAGCAAGGGAGCAAAGAATAGCAGAGTGCCCGTCATGCCCGCATTTATGACTTACCCCATTATTTTTTGACTTGTACTCAATGTCATTTTCTTCATCAATCGGCAAAGCATCAATATCTGCTCTTATTAAGATTGAAGGCCCCTCATTTTGCCCTTCGTATATTGCTAAAAGCCCATTTTTATTCAGCTTTAGTAGTTGGGAAGGTTTCTGCTCTTCCAAAAAACTGTAAATCAATTTTGATGTCTCTACTTCTTCTCCCGACAACTCTGCGATAGAGTGTAGTTTCTGTCTGAGACTTATAATCCGTTCAAGATCAATTTTCATTTCTTTTTTCAACAAAGGTAGTGATAATAAGAAAGAAAAATATTCATTTATTTACTCATTAGTCATATCTGACTTAGAGTAGATTTTATTAAAAGTCAGCTATGAGTCCACTCCGAAAACCCTTTTCGTCATGAAAATGAGCGAAAAATTCAAGATCGAGGAAGAGGGGTGAACGAACGATCCTGAAAGGTGGAGGTCTGGGAGACCTCCAAGAGAGAGAACCGCAAAGCGGGAGGGTGGCCCGCAGACGTAGCCATCTCGTCCCAAAAGACGAGACGCTGAGGAAAGATTTTCCCTGATGACGAAGATATTGGATTTTGCAGCAATTTGTAATAGAAAGGGGTTTTCGGAGTGGACTCAGCTATAATTATTTTGCTAGAAATGAAAACGTAAAGGTTGCTCCCTGATCACTCTCATTAGTTAACCCAACCTGACAAGTCAAGTTTAAAATACCTTTCAGCTTCGTTATTAATCTTTTGAAACCCTTTGACTCTGCTACTGCTGCAATTAGTTCGGCAGGAGGTTATTGAGCATTCGAAATGCTCAACACATCTAAGGGAATAACTTTAAGAACTTTTGAACTTTACAAACTTTAATAACTTTATAAACTCCTATACTATCCTTTCCGGCTAATATATTTTTGATACCCGGAGACTATGAATTTTGATTAATGGAGGCAAAAAAGTTGGTCGTATATGTTTTAGCAGGGGTGAATTTTACCCACATCATGTTCACCATGGTATTGATGCCTCTGGGTGACGAGCTCATGCGTGAGTTCGATATTTCGGCTTTTCAGTTCAGTCATCTGATTACCGCTTATGCAATAGCAGCTTTTCTTTCCGGTCTTGCTGCCGTTTTTCTTATGGACAGATTTAATCGAAAAACGACTTTGCTCTTTCTTTTCACGGCATTTTGGATAGCAGCCAGCGGTTGTAGCTTAGTTGGTAGTTACGAACAATTATTATTACTTCGCTTTCTGGCAGGTGCATTCGGGGGCTTATTAAGTGCAGTAGCATTAGCCATTGTAAGTGATCTTTACTCTTTTAAAGAAAGGGGAGCCGCTATCGGATTATTAATGGCCGGGTTTTCTGCTGCTGCAGCATTGGGCGTTCCGGTTGGGCTCCTGATTGCAGATTGGTTGAGTTGGAGAGTAACTTTTTTATTTGTGGGCTTGATGGGTATGATTTTTACCATTTTAATTCTGATAAAATTCCCCCCTCTGGAGGTGCAATCTGAAGAATATAAATTGCAAAAATTATTTGAGCCCATTAAACAGATCATTGCTTCTGCCAATCAAATAAAAGCTTTGGTTGCTGCTTTTGTCTTAATACTGGGCCACTTTTTGATTATTCCCTTTATTGCACCTTTTATGATCAGGAATGTTGGCTTTTCAATGACGGAGATTTCCTACCTCTATTTTGCAGGTGGTTTTTTAACTATTTTCTCAACTCCCATCATTGGTAAGATTACTGACCGAATAGGTTCATTGCGATCGGGTGTTATATTTATGATACTTTCTTTTCTGCCGGTTATTCTCCTTACGCAGATGTCCACCACTACTTTTGTATATGGTTTATTTGTCATTGCCATGTTTTATGTTTTAGGTAGCGGCAGAATGATTGGTCCACAGACCATTATTACAGCAGCTGCTCCTCCTGAGACAAGAGGTGCATTTATGAGCTTGAAGTCTTCCGTTCAACAGTTAGCCATAGCTTTTGCCGGATTTTTTAGTGGACTAATAGTTTTCACAGATGGAGCTGATGAGATATTTGTAAATTATGATAAGCTTGGATATTTATCAATTTTAATTTGCCTTGTAGCCCTTGGATTGATAAAACTGGTTACTGTAGCAAGAGGAAATTGAGTAAATAAAGGACTGATAAGAAATTAGCTAACATTTGCATATTTACTATCTTTGCGTTTTAAAATCAAAAAATATCTGATATCATGAAAAGCTTGAAATTTTTAATGTTTGTGTTTGTAGGCTTACTGGCTTTATCTTCTTGTAGAGGCGATGGTAGTTTGAGTGATGAGGCCCTTGATGAAGAGACAACAGCCGAAGAATCACAGGAATTTGACCCTATGAACCCACCATTTGAACCACAGGGTGAACCCGGTGTGGTTTATGTGGACACAGAATACCTGAGATTTGATAACAATGACCGCATTAACTATTCTAATCACCTTATTGGTAGAGATATCAGGCAACATCAATTTGACCTTGGAGGAGGTGAAATAATAACATTTAATATCACCTCGCTACACGATAGAAGCATGATTACCATTATTAACCCACAAGGACAACGCCTTGTTCGTAGTGGTTTTGGCGGTGAGGAGGATCCATTCAGATGGAATGAAAGATTCAATGATCCCGGTTTATATACGGTGCAGCTTTCTTTATCGCACGATGTAGCTGCTGAGGGTCAATGGACGCAATATGAAATTAATATAGAGAAAGAAAGATAGAAAAAAGGCGGTAAAATTTACCGCCTTTTTTTATCTTATTTCACTTCTGCAGCTCGACTATTTTAGGATAAGTCTTGAAGAGAAGGATTGTCTGTTATTGGTAAGTTGAATAAAATACAAACCAGCATTGAGAGAAGATAAATCAAGTTGATTAGAATTCAAAACAGATTTGTGCATCAACCTTCCATTGATATCAAAAACTTTAATTTTATTATTCTCCTCTAATTCTAATCCTTCAATAGTAATCAAACCATTCGATGGATTAGGAAAAAGGTGTATTGCATTAGAGGTAAATGATTGCTCTGTTGAGGAAACAACAAATGACCTGAAGAAATCATAAGCTGCAGTCACTGCCGGTGTAGCGCATGCCCCATGGTCAAGATTTCCAAAGTCCTCTGATGAAAGGTCTAAAGCCCCATTAGCATTCATGACGGAGTCAGCAAGGACAGAATTTCCAAAGGGTACTTGATCGTCACCATTGCAATAGAATAGTCTTGTTGGAGCGACCGGTCCCCATCCGTAGGTGTCGTTGTCCCTAAGGATTACCCTTACGGGATGGTCTGGATCAGCATTCATGTCAGTAACGAAGTCAGGGTTGAACATTTGTACAGGATGTGTACAAAAACCACAAATAAGGTTCAGCGTGAAAAGCATCCGAATGTTCATGGTAACCAAATCAATTTCACCTCTGTGAAATGCTTCAATATCATTAATAAATTGAGGTCTGAAAATTTCTTCTAAGTCCTCATATACATCTCCATATACTTCCTGATATCCTAGAACTACATATGGGATATATCCAATGGTTAAGTAGTTTTCTTCACTAAACATATTGTCGAGCATAACTCCGGAAATACTGTACGGACCTGATAGGTGGGCTGCAGCAGTGACCTCAAACCTGTCGCTGTGATTTGCTTCCAATTCCCAATGTGTGGACATCCCGGCATGCCCTCCCTGAGAATATCCAGTTAAAAACAGTTGTTGATTCCACTCTGTATCTTCATTTTCTAGCCATTCAAAAAATGCTTCCATCATTTCGATGGTGGCGGAGGCTTGTGTTGCCCTGTGGACATAGGGATGAAATCCTCTTGAGGTTCCAAGACCAAGAAAGTCTGGTGCAATTACCATAAAACCTCTTGACCCAAAAGCTGCATAAGCTGCAAAATCAGTATTCAAATTAGACGGTACAACATCAGGAGAAGGTACTGTACCATGATGATAAACCACTAAAGGATAATCGTCTAATTCACTATCAGGAATAACGATAAGCCCTGAAGCCGTGTCCGGAAGCCCGTCAGAACCCGTTGCCAAATAGGTCATCCTGTAAAAATCAGCTCCATTGTCAGTTGGAACTCCAATTTGAGCTTCCAATTGGGCTGCAGTCCGATACTCCAGATGTTCAATCGTAATCACTTCCTGTGCAAACACTAGCGAAAATGAACTAATAATCAAAGTACTAATTAGGTAAAATATCTTCATATGCTAAAATTGAGATTGGTTAAGAAAAAGTATAATGCTGTAAAGATATAAAATTATCCCAAGTCTCATAATTATCTAGATTA
>SLKL01000464.1 GCA_007134625.1 Saprospiraceae bacterium | reverse complement strand
CCTTCCCTGGTCTTGCTCCATATCCAGTTTTAGGTTGATGAAATTGCTATTAAAAAATCCGCCCACCTTTTCGTCGGGAAAAACATGGTTAGCCATCCTCCTGCAAGGTCCACACCAAACTGCGAAGCAATTGACGTAGATTAGTTTATCTTCCTTTTCGGCCAACTCGAGCGCCTCATCCCAGCTCCCCTCAAAAAATTCAATTCCCTGAGCACTGCTGATAGCAGCAAAAGCCAAAAAAAACGAAACAGCAGTGAAGTACTTTTTTAAATTCATCATATAAATAGACAACAATTTTTAAGTTTATGAGTAGTAAATAGGTGTGACTCTAAGTTAACGACCAAATTTCAGGTTTATCATTGATTAGAAGTTAAATGTGAAAATTACTCAATAAATTTCGACTTTGATCGTATGTAGTGTTGTAAGTTCATTGAAAATTTATCCTCATTGCATCTGATTGGTGAATCTGATATTTCCAATACAGGCGTCGAATATATCATAAAATAATTCAAAGTTTAATGAAAAAGTTTAAAATCAGATGTAATGTAATTTTCATTTTTTCCATTCTGTTTTTTGCAATCTCCTCTTGTCAATCTGAACAAACCCCCTCAGATTCTGAACCTATAAATACGGAGAATCAAACTGAAATTTCAGGAGTGGAGGACAAACCGAGTATTACAGATACAGCAACTTCTGTTAACGAAACTAATGGTCAAACCATAAGTGATGAAGAATTGGAATCTTTGGCAGCTATAAATCAAAAAATGAGATCTGCAAGAAGTCAACTTTCAGAGGATTTGAAAAAATTCATAGCTGATGAAGGTTATACTATTGAAGAATTCCAGCGATTATCCCGAAGATCAGAGAATGAATTAAGTTCGGAGCAGAAAGCGACCATCACAAGAATAAATGACAAGATGATGGAATTCCAGCTGCGAAATGATGCATTGATGCAGAGAATAGTAACTGAAGCCGGTTATACTATGGATGAATTCAGGGAAATTGGAAGAATGATAAGCAGGAATCCCGAATTAAGAGCTAAAATTGAAAGATAAATAACCCTTAGGGTAAAAAGAATTTTTTTTAACAAAAACCATTAATTATTATGCTTTATGCAAACGCAAGCAGACTGTTTCTAGGTCTGATGATTTTTATGGCATTTTCTGCCAACCTATTCGCTCAAATGGAGACTCCTGAAGTGGAGGATGCAGAGTTGAAAAAATTTGTTGAAATTCAACAGATGATTACTGAGACTCAGCAAAGTATTCAACCAAAAATGATTGAAGTAATTCAAGAAAATGAATTTGAGTTGGATCGTTTCATTGAAATTTCTCAGGCGATAGAACACAATCAGGAAATTGATGCCACTGCGGCTGAAATGGAGAGATTTGAGGAAACTGAAAACACCATCAATGAAATGCAAACTGTTGCAAATCAGAGTATCTCCGACGGAATTGAAGAAAGAGGGCTTACCATTGAAAGGTATCAGGAAATTATGATGGCTGTTCAGCAAAGTCCGGAATTACAAAACAGACTTCAAAATCTGTAGGGATAGATTATCCACTTAATTGATAGGCCTATGGAAAAGGGCCTTAGTATAAATAAAAAAAGGAGCTGAAATTTCAGCTCCTTTTTTTATTTTATTGGTTATGCCATGCTTGATTATGGGCTAACTGTTTATTGCAAACCGGGCAAAAACCGGGACTTTCTGAATGACCTCCGGCACATTGATCAACACAAATATAGTGATGAACTATTCCATCAGCACCAGCCGGTATATTGACCTGTTGCATTTGTTGCTGTTGTTGCTGCTGTTGCTGCTGTTGTTGAGCAGGAGGTGTTTGACCGCCTCCACGCATAGGATCGAACTGAACCCTCGGGTCAGCCTGACCGGGTTGCTGTTGCTGCTGTTGTTGACCCTGCTCATGCCAAGCTCTATTGTGAGCAAGTTGGTTGTTACAAACCGGGCAGAATCCCGGACTTTCTGAATGACCGCCTTCACATAGATCAGCACAAATATAGTGATGAACTATTCCATCAGCGCCGGCCGGTATATTCACTTCCCCGGGAGGTTGCTGTTGTTGTTGCTGTTGTTGTTGCTGCTGAGGTGCTGTTTCTTCAGCAGGTAAAGGTGCAATTTCCATCGGTGATTGCTCACCGGCATCTGAATCGGATCCCTCTGATCCGCATGCTACTAAAAACATAGCAAATCCCACTATCAGGATTGCTGATTTCCAAATTTTTTCCATTTCTTACTATTTGAGTTTCAATAATCTATACAAAGGTAACGGAATTATGTTCAAGTAACAAAGAATAAGTAAGAGAATTGGATTTTCAAATTAACAGTCTGAGTTGAAATAGTATTTCAGTAAAAACAATTATTGCATTAAGTGCATAATTGACAATGAAAAATCATTAATGACGCGATACTATTTTTGCTAACCCTTAAATCATATAAAAAAAAGAACCCCCCTTATCACTTTTGATAAAGAGGGGGTCCCATCCCAAAAAACAGTAATCTATATCGTTTAAGCTAAGCTCAGTTGTTATTCAAGAATAATCATTTTTCTCGAAGCATTAAAGTTCTCAGCATCTAGTCTGTAGTACATTACACCACTACCCGGTAAATCATTTCCGGAGATGGTCAATTCATTATACCCTGCTGTAAAATCTGAGGTTTGTTGGAAAATTAATTTTCCTGTTACATCAAAAATACTCAGGGTCGCAGTTTGATTTTCAGGTAATCTAAACCCTATAATCGTCTCATCTTTGAATGGGTTAGGTCTGTTTTGGTATAATACATACCCATCACCTTCCACAGTTCGATCAAATCTGATTTCCAATGGTCTGTTTTCAGACTCTGTGTAAATCTCAGCAGAAGTAATTACCGAGCCCATAAACAGATAGTCGGATACAGCACCGCTTTGCTTAGCATGGAAAGTTAATTCAAATAATACTTCATTTTGGTTTAATTCCATGGCTGAAACATCAGACCAGGATACCGTTAACAATCCTTCGCTCAGGTAAGTAAATCCAAAGTTATGGTCATCAATATCTACCATACCCTCCTTCAAATCGATCAATTCAAACACCTCCGTATCAAACATGAATGTACCCTGGAATCCAAGCAGATCAGCAAAATCAGCAGCTCTGAAAGGTATGGTTACTAATTCACCTCTTTCAATTGAACGATCATCTACCATGAAGGCAAGAGGTTGTCCGCTTGTTCTTTCTTCAGATACATTACTGTTGGCAGTGGCAGATCCATTCAAATCACCAACTTTTACAGCAGTAAAGCTGGCATCAAGTAGTGCCTGATTAAAGTTTCTGACTACATAGGTCTCATTGAAATTACTATTCAATGGGTTACCCTGAGCAAACTGATGGTACATGTCAATAAATCTCCATGAGTTATTGTTTGCAAAGTTTTCATTGGTACCTAGTATCAATCTTCTTAATTCTGCTACGTCAACTACATTCACATCACCACTTCTGTTTATATCGGCAGCAAAATATTGATAGGGAT
>SLKL01000215.1 GCA_007134625.1 Saprospiraceae bacterium | reverse complement strand
TAATTTGCGATCATTATTTAACCAAAAATCATTAAAACTATGGATGCTTTTTTAAATTAGGAAGGTTTTTGTTTGCAATTCCAATGATTATTTTCGGTGTTTTTCATTTTATGGGAGCAGATAACATGGCTGAGATGGTTCCTATCCCCGGAGGCGTTTTTTGGATATATTTCACAGGATTGGCATTGATTGCTGCCGGTGTGAGTATTATTATCCGTAAGAAAGACAGGTTGGCTTGCTTCTTATTAGCAGTTATGCTGTTGATATTTGCTTTTGCTCTTCATTTTCCCGGAACATTGGATGGGGATCAAAATTCTACAACAGCCTTCTTAAAGGATATTGCTTTAGCAGGTGGAGCATTGGCTTATGGGTCAATGGCAGCTAGAGATTAATTTACGTTTTTTTTATAATTGGTAATAGCTTAATTTTGTCGAATGAGATACTTCGGCAAGATAGCTTATAATGGCACTTCATTTGTAGGATGGCAAAATCAGCCTAATGGTGTGTCTGTTCAGGCTACTTTAGAAAAGGCTATTGCTACAATCCTTCAAAAAGAAGTTAATATAACAGGATGCGGGCGCACTGATGCCGGTGTGCACGCCTCCTGTTTTTATTTTCACTTTGATGCAGAGCTAAATTACGAGTCGGATCATTTTGTATTTAAATTGAATGCCCTTCTTCCTGAAAGTATTTATGTTGAAGGACTCATTCCTGTTCATCCCGAGGCCCATGCTAGGTTTGATGCGAATCGCAGGACATATAGATACTATATCAGTGGGAAAAAGAATCCCTTCAAAGCAGATCAGTTATTTTGGTTCAGGCAATTCAAACAATTGGATATGGAATTACTGAAAAAAGCCGCTGAAATTCTGGCAGATGGAGAGGATTTTTATGCATTTTCAAAAACCAATACTGATGTTAAAACCTACCGCTGCACTATACATGGAATATACTGGCACCAACTTTCTAAGGACATTCTGGTAATGGAAATAACGGCAAACCGATTTTTAAGAGGCATGGTAAGGCTTATGGTAGGCGGCTGCCTCAATGCAGCTTTGGGTAAAACTTCTCTGGAAGAAATACACGCAGCAGTGCAACAACAAACGAGATTGGAAAAAGCCTGGAGTGTTCCGGCTCATGGATTGTATCTTGCGGATGTGGGGTATCCCTATTTGAAGGATTCATCAACTAAAAAGGCTTATTTTTTCGAGCCTTTCGGACCATTTTCCCAGTAAATCAGATTGCTGTATTTCCCAATAATTATATTCCTCGGCACCTAATTCTTTGGCGACTTCTGCATCTGTTTTGAAAAACTCAAACATTAGCGGTTTTTGTTGGTGGAGATTAAATACATGATCGTAAAGTCTGTAAACCGCATTCATTGCTTTGCCTTCTTCTGTTTGGCAGGATAAAAGTACTTTTACCTTTTTAAGGTGGTAAGTAAATACCATCATGGCTATCACGTCTCTGTTTCTATTTTGGATAACAGTGCTTACCAGAGTACCTCTGTGTAGGAGATTGTAAAAGACCCTTAGCGTTTGATGCTCGTCATAAGGCAGCTGATCCTGGCTTTTGGCAAAGTAGACAATATCCTCAGGCTTCATCATCATTTGAAAATAGTAGTCATCAGACATAGGTTCCATCAATAATGACTGAGCCGTCAAGCCATAAGCTTCCTTTAAGGTTTCATGAGATTTATTCAGTAAAATACGATAGGCTTTTTTAGTGATGGCATTTCCCTCAAAATCAGGGGGAATGATATTCATCTCATTGAATTTCATCTGTACCGAATAGTATTCCGGAAGGAGTTCTAACATTTTCACTATCCGTTTTCTCGATAAGAGATGGACAGATTGTATGCCAATTTTGTCAACCAATGGTGGTTGGTAAATAGAGTTTCTACCCCACAAATCCTTCCTTTTAAATACCGGCATTACGCTCTCGTAATCTCCTTCCACTATAGCGTCCCATTCCTTTACAGCCGCTTTCAACCACCAGTAATATCCGCTGACTTCACTGTTCACAGCATAGTGGATGCAGGAGTTCCATTTAACTTTGTCGATTTCTTCAAAAGGGATGTATTTGATGTCCATAGATGTCTTTATGTATGAACCGATTTTACCTATGTTGGGTTCAGGGAAAAAGTGGAAACCTTTGAGTCGTGTTATGCTTAAATTTCATTCTCTCCCTCCTTTTCCGGCAAAATCTAAAGTGTCACTTTAAATTTTGCCGACAATTTTAAAGTTAGACTTTAAAGTTTGCTTATTTTTGCAAGAAATGCTATGTTTTTAAGTCGCAACCAAAAGTTTTTGCAGTCAGCTAATTACAGTATGTTTCTCTGGGGAGCTCGCCAAACCGGAAAGAGTACATTATTGAAGATGTTGTATCCGGATGCCTTGATGTTGAACTTATTGGAGAGTGATGTTTATCAGGATTTAGTAGCTCGACCTCATCGCATCAGGGAAATTGCAGAGGCAAGCAATGCTGACTTGATTATTGTGGATGAAATTCAGAAAATACCAATCCTCCTGAATGAGGTACACTCCATGATAGAGAACACTGGTAAGCGTTTTATTTTATCCGGCTCAAGTCCGAGAAAAATAATTAGGTCGCAACAAAATTTATTAGGTGGAAGAGCAATAAGATATGAGCTCTACCCGCTGACATCTGATGAGATACCTGACTTTAGTTTGGAAAGAGCTTTGAACTTTGGATTGTTACCCAGGCATTATTTAGATGAAAATCCGGGTATTTTATTAGCCAATTATGTGAAAAGCTATCTGGAGGATGAGATATATGCTGAATCACGTATTCGAAATCTATCTGTTTTTTCTAATTTCCTTTACAATGCCGCATTTTCAAATGGAGAAATGGTGAATTATTCCAACATAGCCTCTGATTGTGGAGTGAGTAGCCCAACAGTAAAAGAGTATTTTCAAATCCTTGTTGATACGATGATTGGGAATTATGTTTATCCATATCAAAAGCGTCCCAAAAGGAAGACTGTCAGTACGCCTAAATTCTATTTTTTTGACATTGGGGTAGTCAATTATCTGATGAAGCGTAAGCATATTGTAGCAGGAACGGAGGTATATGGTTTGGCATTTGAGCATTTTATCTTTATGGAGTTAAAAGCTTACAGTCATTATTCTATGAAGAATTATGATATAACTTTCTGGCGCACCAAATCAGGAGTGGAAGTCGATTTTATTCTTGGAGAAAATCAAGTAGCTCTTGAGGTGAAGTCAAGTAGTAACATTACAAATCGTCATTTACGTGGAATAAAGTCTTTCACACAAGATTACAGGGTCCAAAAGGCATTAGTGATATCCCATGAGCGATTTCCGCGTTTGGTTGGGGATATACTTATATTACCATGGCAGGAATTTTTAAAAAGGCTTTGGGAGGGAGAAATTATTTAGGGTCTACTAAAAAACTAAACTCAGCATAGTCAATTAGAACGTGACAAGGTAGGTTTTGCGCTTAAGAGAAAACTCCAAGTGGCGCATTTGTCTTTCATTTTTATGACGTTTAAT
>SLKL01000064.1 GCA_007134625.1 Saprospiraceae bacterium | reverse complement strand
TGAAGGATGACGACCTGCTTTTTGCCGTTTCAGCCAGAAAAGATTCTCCGGCTTACTCATCCTCACTTGTCAGCATGCCCGGCATCCTCTGTTCCAATTTCAATGAAATAGACATAGTTTTTGTAATCCCGGAAACCACCAAACAAGAATCTAAAGAACCCGAGCCTACAGATGACTTTGCCAGCACCCAAAGCTGGACCCTTGGGTATAATCTTTTTAATAAGCAGTAGGGGGTTGGGTTTACTTGGTGTTTTTATTGACATACTCCCTTCCACTAGGAAGTCATTCCTAACGGGGGATGTCGTGGCAGATACTTATTGGTTCTCAAAACTCACCCATATTGAGCATTAGAGTAGGTGCAGTTAGGAATTTAAGGTCAACAAGCAATATAATCCATCAGATTGAATAAGGGGTCGTTAGCCACCAAATTTCGGTAAAAAAAATAAGATACCCCAACGAGATAAGTGCTGTTAGGTACCTAATATTTGCATATCCTACAGAAAAAATCTTGGCTCGCAGATCAATCAAAATTCCACAACAGATTAGCCTGAAAATAAATTTTAGCAGCAGGCATCCCATATAGATGGTGCATCATAACGCACTTTTTAGTACATTTACTACTCATCTACACAGATTTTTATTTAAAAGAGTATTTTAATGCACTTTTAGTAGTTGTTATCTGTTTTCTAAGTATATTTGCACACAAAAGAGCATTATTATGCACTTTGAAGGGATAATTAATCAATTAAAAGAGAGAAGAAAGGCCCTACAGGTAACACAGTCTACATTGGCTGAGTTGTCGGAGGTGTCATTGAGAGCACTAAAGCAATTTGAAAGTGGTAAAGGCAATCCTACTTTAGAGACTCTATCTAAATTAGCTGATGCTTTGGGAATGGAAGTTAGTTTGCAGGTAAAATCTATAAATTCAACAGATGAGGAAAGCTAAGGTGTTATATAAAGATGAATGGGCGGGGACACTCGCACAGAATAGCCGGGGTGACTTTGAATTTTGGTATAATGAGGCTTGGCTAAATGATAGTTCAAAACCTGCGGTAAGTTTAACGCTGCCCAAGCAAAAAGAACCATTTCGATCTGAGCACTTATTCCCCTTCTTCTATAACATGTTGCCCGAGGGCAGTAATAAGCAAGTAGTATGCTATAATCTACGAATAGATGAAGATGATTATTTCAGCATTTTGATGGCGACGGCAAAATCAGACTCAATCGGAGCGGTTCGGGTATTGGTAATGGACCCTTCGACTGACGCTCAGGGCAAGTAATGGAGAATGGCTTGCCTCGTAAGAAAGGGAATGGAAGGGAATCATTCAAGTTAAAGTTATTTTGTCCTGATACAAAGAATTCAGCAGCCAAAAGCTAATTTATGAAAAGGGAACGAAAAAATACAGGTTTAAGCAGTAGTTCAATGGTGGATAATCCTTTGGAAATCGAAGTATGTCCGGGTACACTGTCAAAAGGATATAATACCTACAGTCAAACTGCACTTAAACGGGTTTTTGCCGGTAGAAAAGTGAGTCATATTCTTCCATATAGTGCTCCATATACTAATGAAGAGGCGGATGAACTTTTTATAGAAAATCGTAAGCGACTTTCGATATCAGGGGTACAGGAAAAGTTTTCTGTATTGCTGGAGAAAAACAAACTTCGATTAATAAAAGAAGGGGAGCAGGGTTCACATATATTAAAACCCATTCCGGGAGCCGGAAAAAATCCGGATCAAATGCCTGCCAATGAGCATTTAAGTATGCAGATTGCAAGACAGGTATTTGGCATTGAAACAGCTGAGAATGCGCTCATTTTCTTTCAAAATGGAGCAGCTGCTTATATCACCAAACGATTTGATGTCCGTGATGATGGCACTAAGAGAGCGCAGGAAGATTTTGCCTCTCTGGCTGAATTGACTCCGCAAACATATGGTGACAACTATAAATATGAAGGGAATTATCTGTTTTTGTTTCACTTATTGCGAAAATATGTTCCCGCATATACTGTCGAAGCTCCGAAGTTATTTAAGCTAATCTTGTTCAATTATTTAATTTCAAACGGAGATGCGCATTACAAAAACTTTTCATTGATAGAAACCTCTTTTGGGGATTTTAGGTTAAGTCCTGCCTACGACCTTCTCAATAGCCGTATTCATATTGAAGACAGAGATTTTGCTCTTAGTGAAGGCCTTCTTCCACCAAAATACACCAAAGGCAAAATCCGCGATCACTTTCAACTTCTCGGAGAAAAAGCAGGTATCCCTAAAAGTCAAATAGATAAAATTACAGGGCTATTGACAAGTAAAGTTGAGGAAGTAAAGCAACTGATTCTGAATTCATATCTGTCAGATAGATTCAAGCGGAATTATGAACAGGCTTTTTTAACAAGACTGAACAGGCTTACAAGATCATGACCTACATCCTTGATTTTAATTAGTTTTAGGTGCTTAGTGTTCACTTAAGCCGAGGAAAAGAAGTGGGAAAAACAGACACTTAATTCCAGTAATAAAAAGTGGGTATCAAAGAAAAAGCGGTAGTGTTAGCCACCCAATATCGGTAAAATTAATACCTCCACACATAAAATTCCCTGACCCAAAACCCCCCATTATCTGCATTTTTCTTATTTTTGGAACAAAAAGAAAATGGATATCACAAACGACAAGAAGATAGCAGACATTCAGAGAGAGTTCTCTGAGAAGTTTCCCAACCTGAAAATAGAGTTTTACAAAAAGCCTCATGAGACGGGAGAGGGTAGTAAAGAAGAACTAAAACACAACCCCAAAAGTACCATAGGTGAAATCAGAAGAAAGGACTCCGAGGGCGATCTTTCTATTCACGGCAACCTTAAAGTGGAAACCCTTGAAGCCAATTTTCAGGAACAATTTGGACTGAGTGCTCAGGTGTTCAGAAAATCGGGAAATGTTTGGTTGCAAACCACCAAAACCGATGATTGGACACTATCTGAACAAAATGAAAGGGGTGCTTCTTAATACGCGTTAAATCTACAAAAAGGGATTTTGCAGATCGGGATTACTTAAAAAAGTCGTGTCAGTAAGCATTTTGAGGAATTCCATTAGGTCGTGGAATTCAAACTCATCCATGTTCAACGGATAGATTAACAAATCAACATTGTCCTCGTCCGGATTAGCAGGGCGATGACCGCCGCTGTTGTAATGATTGACGACATCTTCCATCGTCTCAAATCTACCGTCGTGCATAAAGTTTTTTCTCAACTCCCAGTTGATTAAAGTTACCGTTCGGAACTTGCCATAATCTCTTTCCCTACCGGTTACGGCTCCACGTCCCGGATCAGGATGATCAATCAGACGCTCAACCGGGGTGATTCCGTTATTGATATATTCATTGATGTTGAATAGTGGACGGATATGACAATGCGCACATTCTGCATCCAAAACAAGTCTGTTGGCGTCTGTAAACATTTCCCAGCCATTGAGTTGTTCGTCAGTAAAACTCAGTTCACCGCGCATCACTTTTTCAAATTCAGATTCGCCACCTGCTATGATTATTCGCTGAAACTGAGCCAATGCTTTAGCGAGCAAATCTTCATTGATTTCATCCACATTATTTATTCCAAAAGCTTTTCTGAAACGCACACTGTAATCTTCGTGATCTCGCAATCGTTGGATAGCTTCCTCAAGCGGCAGATTCATCTCTACGGGGTCTTCAATAGGATGCAGGGATTGTTCCTCCAAAGTCATGACTGCACCATCCCACAACAGACCATTTTGATTGAATCCTACATTGATGAGACTCATGGTTTTGCGTGTTCCTAATGCGCCGCCTATGCCCACAGCTATTGGGTTATTATCTGAAAATCCTTTTTCCGGAATATGGCAGGTAGCACATGAAATGGTATTGTCCAGTGATAAAATGGGATCAAAAAACAATCTTCTCCCCAATTGAACCCCTTCATAGGTTAGAGGATTATCAGCCGGGATTTCCATCTGTGGCCAGCCTTGAGGTATTTCTAATTTGTATTCAACGGGATCAAAAGGAATGGAACTCAAGTCCCCTTCATTCATTACCTCATCTTTGCAGGCATAAATAAAGAGCATTACCAAGAGTACAAAAACCAAGCCGAAACGAAAATTCATCTTCTCCTTTTATTGACTTA
This sequence comes from Saprospiraceae bacterium, assembly GCA_007134625.1. GTDB lineage: Bacteria > Bacteroidota > Bacteroidia > Chitinophagales > Saprospiraceae > PWJY01. The sequence continues at coordinate 9,225 of SLKL01000064.1, read as the reverse complement.
CTAATTCCAGTGAAAAAGCCCTGCCATAATTATCAGCTATAAACCTTACCAATGCCAGATCTCCTGCTGAATGGTCTATTGGTGTCTCCTCTATATCTACATATTCCCCATCCTCATTTACCAGAAGTTTTTCGTGATCTATTACAATTTTCAGGCGTGTGGTTCCTCCCTCATTTATGGTAAGCGGAATGTTCGCCCTCAAAATTCTATACAGTTCATCCTGACCACTGTGATAAATGAAGTTTTGACTAAAGGAGCCGTCATTGTTTACATCCAACCTTCCTTCGAGTTTTGCAAAAATATAACTGTCCCATGCATCCCAGTAATTCCCCCCTCTTGAAAGTGGGTGAGAGGAACTAAAGTCCGACGGGGTTTTGCTGTTGAGTTCCGGTGGAACACCTACTCCAAACTCAAAAAATGAATAAGAACCCGCCGGCACATCATTCAACACCAGAAACTTATCCGTTAGTCCGGTACTTTCATCCATCTCAGCTTCGCCCATACTGATATATTCTATCTCACTCAGAACAGTGGTCTTATTGGCTGTACCAAGGCTGATATTGCCGAGATACATATCAGAAACAATTACTCTGATATCATTTCCGCTTGCGTAGGAAAAATTAGTTATTGGAGAGATCAAATCCCTGTCTTCACCATATATCGGTTCAAAGAAAATCTCAAGCGTTCCGGTAGGTGTACCATTGTCGTCGTCATCGCTACAAGCTGAGAATACGAGTACAATTAAGGGTAGCAGGATAATAAAGTGTAACTTATTCATTGTGTAAATTTTGTTTGTAAACGGAAAATCGACCCCAAAAGGTTTACTTCCCTTCGACTTTATAACAGAAAATTTGAAACGATAATTCTTATTAAAACAACTTTAGAGCATCTTTCAGGTTTTCCTTTATCATTTCCTCAGTTAATTGCGGATCGAAAATGACTTCATCTATTTTTCCCAGTAGTTCCCGGTAATCAATTCTCAAAGTCAAAGTAGTATTTTGTGCTTTGAAAATCTCAAAGGGTCCTTCAAAAGTTAATTCACTAATCAAGTTACTCGTGCGTATTCTAAAAGTATCAGTCGTCTCCGGAAAAACCAGAGTTGCGCGGAGATGTCTGTATTTTTCTTCCTCAAAACTGTATCGTGTCTCCAATGCCAATGGATGACCTGTAGGGTAATCAGCCGGGGCTACCTCTGACCACTTTTCAGACAAACCCGAATTGAAACGCAGTGATTGTATGGTTCCCGGTCTTGAAATGGTCCCGGGACTGGTATTTAGCGCAGTAAGGTTAACAGGGAATACATCATCGATACAGGGACAATTTTCTATTGAATTTCCCTCAAAGGTGATTTCTTCCTCTACTCTGATCTGTTCTCCATTTTCTCCCGTGAGTATTAGCTCCTCCGCCATAAATTCAAAGGTCAGGAGCTTGAAAGGAGTGCCTGTGTCCAGAAAGTAAGTACTGTCAGCAAAAAAACGAATACTATCGGCTCCGTATCTGTGTTGCAACTGCAGAGTAAGAGCGGGATAATTACAACAACATGGATCATCCGCAACGGGATTGAAATTTACCGCATTGATATCAGTACATCCTTCCTGCCTTTCGTAACAAGAGGAAAGCGTAAGCATCAGAATGGCGGCAAAAAGTATGAATATCGATTTGTACATAAATGAATCCGTTATGGAAGACGGTGCTGATTTTTGTGTTATTAATAATCCTTGCAATAAATTTATTGCATCAAGCATTTGACGAATATTGAAAGCAACTCAAGGATACAGTAATATTTTTCCAATTTATTGAAGCACCCAAAATGGTTGGCACTGCGTTCAATTTTTTTTAATTATCCACATCAACCCACCCTATTTATCTCCGTGACCATAATGGACAAATCTGCCTCAAAAGACAAAACAAGCCATTATTAATCATTTTCAACCTTCAACCTTCAACTTTTTACCCTGAGCGCAAGTCGAAGGGTCAATTATCACTTAGCCTCGTATTCTTTAACCAGCTTTTTTATCAATGATTTAACCTGATAGGAAAAATCTTTATTGAGCATCCATTCGTAATACTGCTTATCTTTTGCTAATAATGGTGCAACTTCCTTGCCAACATGCTTACCAAAATTAAAAACGATCCTCCCTTTATCATCGTATTTCAACCTGCGGGTAGCATCGATCATATTGTAGTCATTGGTGAAATCATGCAGTTTTCCCATATCGTTTTCAATTGGGCTGGGAATGATTTCTCCATCATCTTTTTTCAAGTCTTTTCCCTCGTACATTTTCAACTGACCTGCCAGTATTTCAGCTGTGGCCTTCACATCCGCTATGGCATCATGCGCATTTTCCATTTCTTTTCCACAGTAAAAGCGGTAAGCTGCAGATAAATTCCTCGGTTCCATTTTGTAAAAAATGCGCTGAACATCCACTACCCTGCGATCATCCATTTCTATTTCATAGCCGGACCTGTACAATTCCTCAAGCAGTAAAGGCACATCATAACTCAATAGATTATAACCTGCAAGGTCAGCATCTCCCATGAAATCAACTATCTGACCGGCAACATCTTTGAACAGGGGTTTGTCTGCCACATCAGCATTGGAATAACCGTGCACAGCCGTGGCATCCGGGCTGATGGGAATTTGCGGATTGACTAAGAGTTCTAATTCTTCAGGCGCTCTGCCATCTGCGAAGTACTTTACTATTCCTACCTGTATAATGCGATCTCGAATGACATGCAATCCGGTGGCTTCAAGATCAAAAAAACAAAGGTCTTTTTCTAAGTTAAAATCCATTAAATTCTTTTTTGGTGATCGGTGGATAACCAATCGTATTAATTTAAAAATCCTTCAAATCCGGCGGTCCAGCTTTTTTCAGTCTCTCCATCTACATTGATAAAAATGAAAAAAGCCTCAGCACCATCAATACTTTTTACCATATTCTTTGCAGCGGGATAACCCATTGCGAGCGCACCGGTAGCCAAAGCATCAGCATGAGCGGAATCATCATACCAAATGGTTACACTCAACAGCCTATTTATTTCGGGAAAGCCTGTTCTCGGGTTGAGGGTGTGACCAATAATCTGTCCTTCAACTTCTCTAAAGTTCCGATAATTACCCGATGTAGCTACACATCCCGATTGAAAAGTAAAGCGCATGGTGATCTCATTTGCAGGAGCAGTCGGATCGGGAGTGTTTACACCGAGTACCCAACCATTGCCGTGACGACCTTTTCCGTTTACACAAACTTCACCACCAATGTCGATCAGGTAGTTACTTATTCCTTTTTTTTCAAAAAAATCAGCCAATACATCTACCCCGTATCCTTTAGCCACCGCACTAAAATCCAGCTGGACACCCGCTTTTTTCTTTCCTACAAAAACCCCGGCGTCCTGCTCTTCGATAAATATTTTTTCCCAGCCTACGTAATTCAGTAAACTATCCACTATAGCTGAGTCGAGCTCCTCCGGTGCTTCTCTTCCTGTGAATCCAAACCCCCAGTAATTAACTAAAGGCATAACAGTTGGATCAAACCATCCTTCAGTCCATTCCACGCAGTTATCACTTATGATAATATTGTCGAGAAAATATGGGGGTAGCTCCGCATCAAGAAGGATACCTTTTTCAGATTGATTGAATCGGGATATAGTAGCATCGGGAATCCATGTACTCAGTTCCTGATTGACGACCTCCAGCAAGCTATCGACACCTGTTTGCAATTCCGGTTTTTCTTCCATTCCTTCATATACTATGGAGTAGGAAGTACCCATTGTTGGACCTGTCAATTGAAAAAAAACGGGTTCATCCGCGCCTTCTGAACAAGCTTGAAAAAAGACAATGCTTGCGAGAATAAATATAAGTCCAAAAAACAGACCTGAGGTTTTTAAAGAAGTATGATTAATCATTATTGGAAGTTTCAAGCTGACTTTTTCTTTTTTTTATTTCTGGTATGCCACCAGGAGTAAATTACACCAATCGCGAAGATACTATAAAGCCAGCTAACGGGAAAACTCCTGACGCTTAAGCCAACAATTACCGTCTGCATATCTTCCAGGCCCTCCAACGCCAAACCAAGTCCTACCATAGCCAGAAATATGAACATGACTACCATCAATTCAGGGTGATTTTTGATGAATCGATAAATTTTAACAAAGAAAAAAAGCATAATGGTCCTCGAGATAATAAGACCGATTGCCAACAAATAAAAGTCCCTTGATACAGCCAGCACTCCCAACAATGAATCATAAGAAAAAACTAAATCTATCGCAGCAATCCACAAGATAAGATAGGGCCACGACCAGTTGGAGAGAAGTAATCCTTTCGTGGTTTTAAGATCTTTTTCTGCAAAATAATCTCTGATCTCCAATATGGCATGTAATATTAAATAACTACCTGCGATGCTAAAAACTAAACCTCTGCTTCCCACTTCAGCTGACAGTCCCGGTAAGGAAACACTGAAAAGGTGAAAAGTTTTTTCCAGTAATGTCAATGCAGTACCGAGAATTAGAATACGAAGAATAGCTGAAAAGAAAAAGCCAACACCTATTGCCAGCAACTTATTGGCTACCTTTTTCTTTTTGAATAAACTGAAGAGCACCACCAAATTGTCCATACCCAGGATCAATTCGATCAGGACAATGGCAATCAGCGTGAGGAAAATATCTCCCTGTAAAAATTCCAGCATCTGGCGCTATTAATATGAGAGGGCAAAAATAGTCAGACGCTACTCATAATTGAATAGTTTTATTCCAAAAAGAAAAAAATTAAGGGGATGGGTCTTTTCTAAATTTAGACCTTTAATAAGAAAAGTGCACATTTTACCAGCTCACCGCTTCCGCCAAAACAGAGTAGGATTGCAGTCTGCCTCTTCTGTTGTAGCTTTCTGTTCTTACAGTACCATATTTTTCAGCTACATAATCCACAACAGATCCTCTGACAGTTATTCCTACCCGAACTTGGGTGTCATAGCTTATTTTCCATGCATCTATATCTCCAACTGGTATAGAGACTGTTGTTCTTTCATCGACCGTTCTATTGGTTATCTGCATATTAGCGTTTATAGTAATCATACCTTTGAATGTCAAATCCATACTTGCATCGGGCAGATTAGTACCTTCTGAAATCTGATTCGGCAAAGAAATATCGTCCCCTCTGATTTCAATATCTATATCCTCCATGATATTTTCTGAAAATTGACTAAGGTGGGCCGCCTCCATACTAAGGTAATAAGTGCCGCCTTCACAACGTGCAGTAAACTCATTTAATACCAATTCTTCTCCATCCGCATCCACTACAAGAAGATTAACCACAGCAATCTTAGCCCCGTCCTCTTCCTTTAACTCGATTACCTCCCAAGTCTGTGAGCCTTCATACCGATCTCTTGAATCATAAGATTTGAAAGTCATCGATTTAAAATGCTCGAATGGAAAAAACTGATTACACATATCCTGAGCCTGAGCAGGCAGGATTAGAGAAAAAATAAAAAATACTGTGAGTAAGTGTTTCATGATTTTTTTTTAAAAGGTGAAGTACAAAGATATTAAAAAGGCTTTGGAGAGGAAAAGGTGTGGATGGTTTTCTTTCATTTTTCAAATTAATTCATGTATATAATCCCTTGGACAATTACGGCACACTAATTGCATTTGAACCTTTAACAATCTTATGTTTTATCTTTGCGAAAATTAAAAGAGAAATAAATGAAATTTGAGACGAAAGTAATTCACGCCGGAGTAGAACCGGATCCATTAACAGGGTCAGTAATGACGCCTATTTACCAAACTTCAACTTATAAGCAAGAGGCACCTAATGTGCACAAGGGCTATGAATACGCCCGAACGCAAAATCCGACAAGGGACACATTGGAAAACAATCTCGCTGCATTGGAAAACGGTTATGGTGGGATTTGTTTTGGTAGTGGTTTGGCTGCAATGGATGCCATATTAAAGACGCTAAAATCCGGGGACGAAGTTCTTTCTACCAATGATTTATATGGGGGTTCCTACAGACTGATGAGAGCCATATATCAAAAATTGGGTATTCAATCCAATTTTGTCGATATGAGAAATCCTGAGAACGTCAGAAATAATATCAATAAAAATACAAAGCTAATTTGGGTAGAGACGCCCACTAATCCCATGCTTCAAGTGGTGGATATAGCGGCAATTTGCAAGATTGCGAATGAAGCAGGAGTAAAAGTAGTGGTTGACAATACTTTTGCCACCCCCTATTTGCAACAACCTATTAATTTAGGTGCTGATATGGTTTTGCACTCTGCTACTAAATACCTTGGTGGTCACTCGGATGTTATCCATGGAGCGGTAGTCTGTAAAGAAAAAGAAGATTATGAAGCTCTGAAATTCATGCAAAATGCATCGGGAGCTGTTCCCGGGCCATTAGATTGCTTTTTAATTTTAAGGGGTATAAAAACGCTTCACTTGAGAGTTCAACGTGCTTGCGAAAATGCTGAAAAAGTTGCTGAATTCCTGAAGAATCATCCAAAGGTAGAAAAGGTGTACTATCCGGGTTTCCCGGAGCATCCCGGTCACGAAATAGCTAAAAAACAAATGAAGCATTTTGGAGGAATGGTTTCATTTGACCTCGGCGGTGACCACGATAGGGATTGCAGGATAGTGCTACAGAAAACCCATTTTTTCATATTGGCGGAATCTCTTGGTGGAGTGGAAAGTTTAATTGGACATCCGGCATCAATGACACATGGATCTATTCCCAAGGAAGAGCGTCTTAAATCCGGTCTTACGGACTCTTTAATCAGATTGAGTGTGGGTGTAGAAAACTCAGATGATCTGATTGCGGACCTCTCTAATGCATTGGATACGTTATAGCATAGTTTTCCATTTCATCAGATTACTCCCTGAAAAGCAAGGGTGCAACTAATAAGACTTTAACAAAAAGTGACGATTGGAGAGAAAAACCTCAAAGGATAAACTCTTGGGGCTGAAACCTTATTAGAACTACCGTAAGAAATTAGTGATGATCCATTTTTAATAACTTGATCATTTTTTCTTTCATGGGTTCTGAATAGGCTCCATAAGCACTCACCAATACGCCTTTGACATTTTTAGAATCAGAGGAGATGGCGTAAACTACAGAGGAATCTGCCGGATTGGATTTACCCTCAAAGCGATATACGTGATCAACTGTGCATTGCTCCGGATCAAGCCTGGTGCCGGAATTAGTACATTTTAATTGATCTCCTTCTATTTGGAGGTCAATTTTGTATCCGTTTTGTTTTAAGTGTCTTAATGCATCTACTAAACTTTCAAATTCTGTGGTCATTTTTTAGGTATTGTTTAATAGATTAATAATCAAAGCCTTACAATTGTTTATTTAGCTGTGGTTTTTTTTATAAACGTTTACAAACGGATACAAACGTTTATTCTACGGATAATCCATTCTGTTGATCTCATCTTTGTGTCGTAATACAAATCATTTTTTAATTAAAACTTTTACGTTATGTCACATTTAACTAATCACGTACAATTGATCGGACATTTAGGTCAGGATCCGGAATTCATCACATTCGACAACGGTAACAATCTTTGCAAAATCAGCGTTGCCGTTAATGAATACTACAAGGACAAGGCAGGAAACAAACAAACCAACACCAGTTGGCACAGAGTTGTATCCTGGGGAAAAACAGCTGAGCTGATGAACCAACTATTGAAAAAAGGTTCTAAAGTTGCTTTGACCGGAAAAATGGTAAGACGCGACTATGAGGACAAAAGTGGAAACACCCGCTACATAGTTGAAGTACAGGCAGATCAATTCCTGAACTTATCACCAGTAAACGAGAAGGTCGCAGTTTAATCCATTCTTGACGATCCGGGGAAAGGAATGACGAACTGTATCTGCTTTGACAGATGACCGGTTCGGTTGATTCCGGATCAAACAAGGCCTTACCCACTTTAAGTAGAGTACCCTTGGCAGTTTGAGATTTCCTTTCCCAATTTTTTTCTTTTTTCCCTCCGCTTGTTTGCAGCAGTGTAACTCAATTAGACTTCGGTGAAATTTTATTCATCGTTTGACTTTGATGGTACTTATACCGTGTCTGTGTCTGTCAAAACTTACTTAACTGCTTAACTGCGGAAGGAAAGTTGATTGTAAGCCTCTACTCTTTTGAGGTAGAGTAAGATTTTCTCCTATTACATCTAAATCCAATAAATTTATGGAAAGCCTAACTTTTAATAATAAGACCAATAATTCATCTACCATCAAATCATGGGCAGTGGAAGACCGCCCACGGGAAAAGCTACTTTACCAAGGAGTCAGAGCCCTAACCAATGCTGAGCTTATGGCGATCTTACTGGGCTCCGGTTCAAGGAATCAATCAGCGCTCGCCCTTGCCAAAACAATATTGAGCAGCTGTGATAACAACCTCAATGAACTGGGACGCTACAATATCGAAGATTTAAAGAAATTCAAGGGTGTCGGTCCGGCCAAAGCAGTCACTATTGCTGCCGCTGTTGAGCTTGGACGCCGCCGGAAAGAAACCGAATCCAAAGTAAAGCCGATCATCTCTTCGAGTAGAGAAGCCTGGAAACTCATCAGTCCTCATATTGCGGACCTGGATGTAGAGGAATTTTGGGCAATCTATCTCAACCGGAGTAGCAGAGTCCTGAAAATTCAGATGATCAGCCGCGGTGGGGTAAGTGGTACAGTTGTGGATCCGCGCCTCGTATTCCAACCGGCCATCCACTTAAAGAGCAGCGGTGTTATCCTTGCACACAACCACCCTTCTGGAAACCTGTCACCCAGTCATGCTGACCGCAGCCTCACCCAAAAATTAAAACAAGCCGGCAGGGTGCTGGACGTCACTGTCCTCGACCACCTGATCATCACACCGGCAGGCTATTACAGTTTTATGGATGAGGGTATGCTGTAACTATTACCCGAATGACTGAAGAAAGGAATTAACACCCCCAACAAAGTTGAGAGCAAATAAAGAAACAAGCAAGCATAGCAACCCCAAAGGGGTTGAATACAAGTAGCAGGAAACAAGCCAGTACAGCAACCCCAAAGGGGTTGAATGTAAGCATAGCAACCCCAAAGGGGTTAAACATAAGTAGTAAGAAACAAGCAAGCATAGCAACCCCAAAGGGGTTGAACATAAGTAGTAAGAAACAAGCAAGCATAGCAACCCCAAAGGGGTTGAATACAAGTAGCAGGAAACAAGCCAGTACAGCAACCCCAAAGGGGTTGAATGTAAG
>SLKL01000126.1 GCA_007134625.1 Saprospiraceae bacterium | reverse complement strand
CTGATCGAAAGCAATCAGGAGGACTTTTTATCTGTTATTAGGGTGTAAGGCCAAAGCCAAAGGGTTTATTCAAGTTTATGAGCCCATTGAAATTTATATCCCCAATGCCTTTTCTCCAAACCATGATGGGGTCAATGATCGCTTTTCAGTATATACCAAAGACGGTGATCAGGTGCTCAGTCTAAGAGTATATGACAGATGGGGAGCTGTTATCTTTGAAAGAAAAGATTTTCCTGCAAATAATCCTGATTACGGATGGGATGGAACCTTTAGAAATCAAAATATGCCTACCGGCGAATATCTCTATCACCTGAAATTATTAGATGATAATGAAATCAGGCAGTTTGTAGGAACGGTTTTATTGGTGAGTTAAAATTGTTGTCCCTAAAAAGCAATTTGAGTTATTTTTTGTTGTTTCAAAACAACAATACAGGGGAATCGAAATTGAACCACCTAAGGAATCAGAGTCATTTATGAGTCCCCTCCTTCTCATACACCAAAATATCCCCGGGCTGACATTCCAGAACTTCACAAATTTTTTCAAGCGTTGAAAAACGGACGGCTCTGGCTTTCCCGGTTTTGAGAATACTGGCATTGGCGAGAGTAATGCCCACTTTTTCTGCAAATTCAGACAAAGACATTTTTCTTTGAGCAAGCACTACATCAAGATTGACTACTATTGGCACTACACGGTTAGTTTAGATTCCTCGTTAAGACGATTCCCTTCCTGGAAAATTTCAGCCATAATAAAAGAAACTATAGCTGCTAAAATATATCCAAAGTTAAATGAAAATTTAATCCTGCCTTCCTCAGCAGTAAAATCAGGAACAAAAAATACAATCACCGCAAGTATTGAAAAGCCAATGCCTATGCTAATAAACCATTTAACCTGATTAGGGCTAAACATTTTGCCCCTTTGCACTAATTGAACAATTCTCCTCGCGAACAGGAAAATAAAACCATAAGCAGCAAATCCCAAAATACCTTGTAAAAACAACCACCAAACATTCCAATGGTACAATTCGGTAAGCGGAGTTCCCATACTTGTCTCCTCTATGGGATTAAACCTAAAATCAATTGGCAATAACGATAGATTATCAAAATTTTCAGGTGCGAAGAAGAAGTGAATCGACGAGAAAAACCAGGTTCCACTTATGAAAAAAGCAAACATACCTAAAAGCCAGAACATCCAATACGCTACTGTTAATTTAAGATTTTTTGTCTTCATGATAAAGTAGATTTTAATTTACAGCGGCAAATATAATTTACTTTGATTAAAATTTTATTGTTTATCAATAATTTTTTATTGATAAAAAGGAATTTTTTGTTATTTTACAGCAATTCATACTCAGACAAAAATAGTCTAAACTCAGGTCCGGTCCCAGTTTTTATAAAACAGTATTTGCATTAACCATTCTCTAAAGGATTATATGGCAAAATCTGAGTAGCCAGTAAAAGAGCATCTTTGTTAAGAAAAAATTGATATTTTTGTAAAATGATCGATGGTCTAAAGAACTTGATAAAGAATAGTTACAAATACAATCTAAATACTTCATATTCAAACAGTAATGACCATGGAAAAAGAAAAACCAATAATTAATGTTTTCAAATCCCTGACAAAACTTCAGACAGGATGCAGTATGAAGGAACTCGCATTCAGCCTGAGTGTTGACTTGAGGACTGCATACAGGTATAAAGAAATTATTGAGAAAATAGGATATCAACTCGATAAAAATGAGGCTACCAACAGGTATAAATTAAAGACCTCAAAAAGTAGTTTTCTGTCATTGACTTTTTCTCAGGAAGAGGTGGACTATATTCTTAAATGCTTACCCGAGGACCAAGGTGAATACTTTTCAGGGATCAAACAGAAACTGTATATCAACTCAGATATACAATTTATCCCGGATCGATTCCTAGAGGTAGAATTTGGGACAAATATTAAGAACCTAAAAACTGCAATCACTGAGAAGAAAAGAGTCATTTTAATGGATTACAATTCAGTAAATTCCAACCGATGCAGAGACATTGCTATTGAGCCTGTTCATATGGAAGACCATTACAAGAGATTATATGGCTTTGATTTAGAAAAAAGAAAGCTGATTCAATACAGGACCGAAAGAATTGGACAGGTAAAACTGTTAGATGAATCCCACTTCTTCACACAAAATCAATCAAAAAAAATTGAAACTGATATTTTCTGGTGGATAATTGATAATGAAAGATGGCATTTGAAAATAATAATGAGCAGAGGGGCATATCACCTGTTAAAAGAAGAATATCCACGATCTGAAAGTTTTGTCTCTGAGATAAATGAAAATCAATATCAACTGGAAACTGAGGTTGCTGATTTGCGACCCGTTGCTTCCATGATTTTGAGAATGCCCGGGGAATTTGAAATTATTTCTCCTCATGAGCTCGAGAATGAAATTGCGAAAAAAATAGAAAAACTACCCTTCATTAAGAAGTTTTTTAAGCCATTGACATAAAATGACAATTCAATAGATTATATTTGGGCAATTACTTATTTTAGACAAAATCAACACTTTGAGATTTTTATTAAACATAAGCTGCTCCTCCCATCAAAAGGTACCCATAAATTACCATTATTTGATATCCTCATGGATATATAAAACTTTTGCGGCGGCCGATGGAGACTTTGCAAATTGGTTGCACAACCACGGCTATGCATTCAATGGAAACAGAAAGTTTAAACTATTTTCATTTTCTAACCTGCAGCTTACCGGTGCAAAAATTATCAAGGGCAAGAATCCCGTATTATCTGTAAGTCCGGGAAGTCATCAAATTCTATTGACTTTTTACATGGAAGAGGCAGCTCAATACTTTATCCAAGGTTTGTTTGCCGGACGTGAATTAATTATTGCCGATAAAAATCACCGGGCGGAATTTAATGTAAACACAGTAGAACATCTGCCTGCTCCCGATTTTAAGTCAACATGCGTTTTTAAATCCATCTCGCCTATAGTCCTGAGTAAAGGAAGGATGGACAATAATAAATTGCGAGCCCAATATTTGTCTCCGGAAGATGATGATTACGGATTTTGGTTAAAAGAAAATCTGATCAGAAAGTACATCGCTGCACATCAGGAAAGAGTAGCAACAAGTGAAATTACAACAACAGGTCAAAACCACTTTGCAGACCTGCCTTTTAAAATAGACAATTGGAATTTTAGATTGCTTGGCACCCCAAAATCTAAACTCCTTACCATAAAAGAGGGAACACCCATGGAAAGTAAAATCAGGGGATATCTCTATACTTTTGAATTAACCGCTTCGCCTGAATTGATGTCATTTGCCTATCATGCCGGGTTTGGCGAGAAATGTAGTTTGGGGATGGGGTGTGTGGAGATTAATGGATAATTGAGAATGGATAATTGAAAATGAATAATTGAAAATGGAGGATTTGGCAGGTAGGTGTAGTGTGAAAAAACTCAGAAAAGGAGTAGGACAAGGGAAATGGGTAGTCAATTAAAAACTGAAATTGTGGTCCATTTCATAACTAATAAATCATTGGAATGAGGTTTATACTTGATATTAAACTTAGG
>SLKL01000067.1 GCA_007134625.1 Saprospiraceae bacterium | reverse complement strand
TCATCACCCCCTGTTCAATACCGAAATTTTCATCTAAAACCTTAGCCAGAGGAGCAAGACAGTTGGTAGTACAACTCGCATTGGAGATAATATCATCTTCAGGCTTTAGGATATGGTGATTAACACCCAACACAACAGTAGGTACATCACCTCCCTTTGCAGGTGCAGATAAAACAACCTTTTTTGCACCGGCCTCAAGGTGTTTGCTCATGGCTTCTTTTGTACGAAAAACACCCGTACTTTCAAGAACCACATCTACCCCCAGGCTTTTCCATGGCAGGTTCGCAGGATCTTTTTCATTGTAACACTTTACCCTGTGCTTACCATCAATAACCATTTCATCGCCCTCTGCTTTCACAGAATAAGGAACACGCCCATGCGCAGAATCATACTTAAAAAGATGCGCTAAAGTGGCATTGTCAGTTAAATCATTGATAGCAACGCACTCAAGCGTATCGCTTTTTAAGATCTCCCTAAGAGATATGCGGCCTATACGACCAAAACCATTAATGGCAACCTTAATTTTCGTCATAGTTTGATTTTTTATTAAATAGATAAAATTTGTGCAATTTTTACAAGATGCTCATTGATCTTTTTCTTTTGAGTGTAGGAGGTTTCAATGGGTTCCTGTACTATTTTTCCACATCGGTAAGAAGTCATAAAACCGGTATTTCCACTTAACAACCCTTCTACTGCAGCAACTCCCATTTCACTAGCTATAACCCTGTCAAAACAGCTCGGATCACCCCCTCTCTGAAGATGTCCAAGAATAGTTACTTTAGTTTCGTAGTCGTTGTATTTTTCCTGCACCGCTTTTGCTATTTCAATGGCACCACCGTTAGCATTACCCTCCGCAACTACAACTATGCTGCTGCTTTTTTTGTTGCGATATCCCTTTCTTAAAACCGCTACAAGTTCCTCCACTGAAACCGGTCTCTCCGGCATCATAATACAGACCGCTCCCGAGGCAATACCTGACCTGAGCGCAATAAAACCGGTATCACGTCCCATTACTTCTACGAAAAACAATCGATTGTGAGACAGTGCAGTATCACGGATTTTATCAATACAACTCACCACAATATTGGAAGCACTATCATACCCAATCGAATAATCAGTACCTGCAATATCATTATCTATAGTCGCCGGAATTCCGGCAATCTGAATGCCAAACTCCTTACCGAAAACATGGGCTCCCGCAAAAGTCCCGTCTCCACCAATAGCAATAAGTCCATCGATTTTATTTTGACGCATATTGTCATAGGCTTGCTTTCTGCCCTCAACAGTCCTGAACTCAGGACAACGGGAAGACCTTAAAAAAGTACCGCCATTACCAAGGATATTATTCACAGACCTCACTGACAAATCTCTGAAGTTTCCATTAACCAGGCCATTATACCCCTCATAAACTCCAACAGCCTGTGCATTATAATATACACAAGCCCTGACTACTGCACGGGCAGCTGCGTTCATTCCCGGTGCATCACCACCTGAGGTCAAAAGGGCAATTCTTTTTATGTCGCTCATGTTTTTTATATTTTAAGCAAGCAAATATAGCAAATTACTTAGTGTAAAAAATACACAATCAAATTTTTTTGTAAATTTACGTTTTCTTAATATCGAAAACCGTGCCATTCTGAGGACACTAAGCAATTAATCAACTAAAAATAAACGATTTGAAAGGAAAAGAGATTAGCTCGGTAGAAAATATAAACTCGCATATTGAAGAAATAGAAAACCATGCCAAGATTGCCGTATCCGTTGATTGCGTAATTTTTGGTTACGACATGGAAGAGTTAAAGGTATTAACCATAGAGTGTAATATGGATCCTTACAAAGGCCATCCTTCCCTAATTGGTGATCTTCTGGATGAAGGAGAAGACCTTGATCAGGCAGCAAATCGCATTTTAAAGGAAAGAACAGGAATCGACAATCTGTATCTGGAACAAATCAAAACTTTCGGCAAAGTGGACAGACATCCACTCGGACGGGTGATTACTGTTACCTATTTTGCGCTGGTAAAAAAAGCAGATTATAACTCCAATGGAATGCGTCCATCACCTAACTCACAATGGATTGCTTTAAGTCAAATTGAGGAGATGGCATTTGATCATTTGACTATTACCAATGTAGCTTTAGACACTTTGAGAAAAAAGCTATTGGAATACCCAATCTGGATGAAATTGCTACCCATCGATTTTTCTCTGCCCGAACTTCAGAATCTATTTGAAAACATCATTGGTAAGCCATTAGACAAAAGAAACTTCAGAAAAAAAATTCTTAGTCTTGATATCATTCAGGAGTCAGGTAAGAAACAAAAGGACGTTCCCCACAGACCGGCCAACCTTTACCGCGTCAATCAAAAGAAGCTGAAAAAAGAGTATTCCTTTTTACTGAAAAATCCCTTCCACAACTGAGAAAAAAGCTACATCCGATCTAACTCCTGAATACTTTCATTAATAATTCGAAGTCTTTCTTGCCCGTCTGCTAATTTTTGACGTTCCTTTTCCACGACCGGAGCAGGAGCACTGTTTACAAAACGTTCATTAGACAGCTTCTTTTCCACAGAGATAAGAAAACCCTCTGCTTGTTTTTTGTCTTTAAGGAGTTTTTCCAATTCGGATGCTTTGTCGATGTAACTGCCTGCGTTAATAAAAAACTTATTATTACCGGAAAGGAAGCACATCCAGCCATCAGGATGCCCCTCAATTGGCTTCAGATTTCCGACTTTACCAAATTTTTCCAGGATACTACAATGTCCTTCGGAGAAAACAACACCCCGCTCAGATTCTTTTTCTTCTATGGCTATTTCCATTTGCTCACTGTAAGCAATGCCGTATTTATTTCGTATCTCACGGATTCTCGACACCAAAGACCTCAGTGCATCCATTTGATTTACAGCGGATTTTTTGATTTCACCCATTTCCGGAAGCTGAGCTGAGAAGCAATCTTCACCTTTTTTCCTTTCCCTCAAAAGTCCCCATATCTCTTCAGTCACAAAAGGCATAAATGGATGCAGAACAATCATCAGTTTTTCAAAGATCTCAATGGTTTTTTCCAATACCTCAGCAGATATTTTCTCTCCCTGTCCCGGTTTTATCACCTCCAGATACCATGAACAGAAATCGTTCCAGATCAATGTATAAGTCCTGATCAATGCCTCAGAAATCCGATATTGATTAAAGCAATTTTGATTTTCCTCCAAAGCGGTGTCTATGAGACTTTCCATCCACTCTATAGCTACTTCATCAGATTGACCCGGCTTTTTAGAGGTATCACTCTCCCACCCTTTTACCAGGCGCATGGCATTCCAGATTTTATTGGAAAAATTTCTGCCCTGCTCACAAAGTGATTCATCAAAAAGCAAATCCCCGCCGGCGGGCGAACAAGACAGCATACCAAATCTAACCCCATCTGCACCATAGGTATCAATGAGCTTTAGGGCATCGGGTGAATTGCCGAGAGATTTACTCATTTTTCTTCTCTGCTTATCCCTTACCATACCGGTAAAATAGACATCCTTAAAGGGCATCTCGCCTTTCCACTCATAACCTGCCATAATCATCCTCG